>JBHLNK010000061.1:0-22229 GCA_048941625.1 Promethearchaeota archaeon
AATATTATTCAGAGAATGAAAAATAATAAATATCCTCTCAAAAAGAATAAAAGAAAAGAAAGTGAAAAAAATTTAATATTGTTTCCTACCAATAACTTCTCTAGCTACAATCATTTTCATAACTTCTGAACTACCTTCTGCGAGAGAGAAGGATCTAACTGCTCGCCAAGCAGCCTGGTCTACACATTCGCGAGAATATCCAAATGCACCTTGCCATTGCATTACAGTATTGATAGCATCACAAGCCCATTCAGAGCAAAACATTTTCCCCATAGCGACAATTTTACTTGTTTCAAATCTGCTTACCTTCCCTTCCTGCTCTAAATCAATAGTTTTTAATGCACGATAACCCCAATCTCTTAGCATGTTTAATTTTGTATAGTGTTCTGATAATTTAAAATTGATTCCTTGATATTGTGATAATAGTTTTCCAAATGATTTTCTTTCCTTGATATAGTTAATTCCATTTTCTAGTGATTTTAGGCCGGCTGCTGCGCAAATTACAGTGATTAATGCTCTTGCATATTCATAACCCTCATGTAAAATATAAAAACCTTTATTTTCTTCACCAAGAATATAATGTTTAGGTATTTTAACATTATCAATTGAAAAACCTCCACATGATATTCCTTCTCGTCCTAAATCATCAACATATGTGGGAGTTATCCCTTCTACAGTTAAAGGTAAATAAAATACTGTCATTCCTCTCGTTCCTAGTTCTGGAGATTGATGAGCAATCGTAATATGGCCACCACCATGAGTTACAGCTTCACGGACTCCACTAATATACATTTTTTCACCGTTTACAACAAATCCATCGCCATCTGGTTTTATTATTGTCTTTGTACCACCTACATCAGAACCAGCATCACTTTCAGTAGTAGCAATACCAAGAAACCATTCTCCCGAGAGAGTTTTAGGAAATATTTCTTGCTTAGCTTCTTCTGTACCATATTTGTTTAAAAGAAAGCCCCATGATGCAGGAACTAAGTAATATACACATGTAGAACCTGTACAATCTGCTCTTGCTAATTCCTCTGCGATAACGCCAGCACTAACAGCACTTAATCCAGGTCCCCCATATTTCTCATCTGCTGTACATGTCATAAGTCCTAATTCTGCCATTCCTTTAACAATATCTCGAGGAATTTCCTTGGTTTCTTCCATTTGAAGTGCAATTGGAGCAATTTTACTCTGAGCGAATTCGCGAACAGATTCTCGAATCATATCTTGTTCTTCAGTAAATTTAATACTCATAATTCTAACCAAGTTAAAAATAGTTAATTTGTATACCTTCTAATTACTAAGAATTCTTAAGTTTTATTGATCAAATAATTATCTAAATTAGTCGGGGAAAAAAATGGGTTATTATCATTCAAAGAATTGTAATATCTATTATCTTTCCACAATAGTAAATCCTGTTTTTCGAAGAAGATTCACTGCTTCTTCTATTATTTCATCATCTACTCTTAAAATAAGCATAGATTCATCTTTTACTAGAGTTGAATAGAAGAAATTTATGTTGATTGAATTATCACCCAAAGTTTTAGGTATTTCATATAAGGCGTTAGGATGATCGTTTAATCTTACAGCAATGACTTCTGTTGTAGATAACATGAAATCATTGTCTTCTAATAACATAAAACACTTTTCTGGTTTATCCACTAAAATTAAAATTAATCCATATTCACTAGTTTTTGCTACGGTTAAAGCCCGTATGAAAATTTTATTATCCATAAGAATTTTAATAAAGCGAGCAAGTTCTCCAGGTTTATCTTCAAGATATACACTTAGTTGGATCATATTTACCAGTATTATTTCTCTAGAGAGATGTTAATTTTTAATAATCCTTTTTTTTTAAACTTAGTAAATAAATTATTATGAATAGACTATTTTAATGTAAAGTGATGCTTAAAGATTTTTACGATCAGCATAAAAATTTTTCATTCCGAACATTATCTGAGTATCATATATCCCCGGGAATACGATGCAAATTCGATTTACTCAAAGAAAATCTTAAATCAAAAAGAAATTTTTCAAATGGGGTTGATTTGGGATCATCTGGAAATTCAATTCTTTCTTTTTTGGAGCAAATTAATCATAAATCCTATTTTGATATTGCGAGTCTTCCACTAAAACAATATATTAATAATATTAAATGGCACCCATTATGTGGTGACCTTAGAAATTTGCCATATAGAGATAGTTCTTTTGATTTTGTTAGTGCACTCGATGTCTTAGAGCATATCGAAGATGACAAATTGGCAATATCAGAAATCAGTAGAATATTGAAGAAAAATGGAATTGTAATAATTACAGTACCTCATAGTATGAGATTTTATACAAAACAGGATAAATTAATAGGACATTATAGACGGTATGAACTGAAACAAATTATATCTCTTTTTGAGGACTTAAACCTCAAGATTCTGAAAATTTTTGGAGTATATGGAAAATTGATGAGGATAGCTGATGTTCAATCTGCAAATCCAAAAAAAACAGAGAAGAATATTATTAATTTGAGAATGAAATACGAATCAAATATTATATTCCGAAGATTATGGAATTGGATAATTAAAATATCGTCTTTATTTATGAAGATAGATGCAAAATATACACGAATAAGTAGAATTAGAAATTTAGGATTAATTTTTATAAAGAAATAAATTCAGTTTTAATATCTTTTAAAAACTCTCTTTTTTCAATTTTTCAAATAATTGTTTATATTCTTCAATATACTTCTCGTCATTAGTTTCTTCAATTTTTTTAAGCAGTTCTACTGATCTTGTCAAAATTTCTGATTGCTTTTTAATTTTTTCATAAAATACTTTCTTTATTTCCTGTGTTTGTGCTGATTCCAACTGGTTTTCATATTGTTTAATTGAAGATTTAATTTCATTTTGAGAAGTAATGATAGATGATGTTAATTGCTTTTTACGTTGTTCTAACTTTAGACAATTTTCACAGACAATTTCTTCATTATTCTGTCTTTTTTTTAATTTTTCTCCTTTCTGCATCATAAAAGCATTTTTACAACGATCACATGCTACTAATTCAACTAATAGTTTGTCAGCGTTAGAATCGGGCATATTTTAGAGAAAAATCAATCTTAATTTAATAATAAATTATCTATAATTATAATTTTGTTTTAATAATATATTATTAATCTAAATAGATGGTATATTTTAGAAAACTAATAATAGCTTAAGATATTTCACATTATATGGATATTATCGCAATACTAATTCTATTATTAGCGGGATTTCTCTTTGGTGCGATAAGCTCAATTGTGGGTATAGGAGGAGGGGTATTTTTTGTTAGTTTTATGGTTCTTTTATTTTTTTATCCAATAAATGCCGCTGTAGATACATCTGTTTTTATAATATTGATTTCTTCTGGAGCGGGATCTTTTATATATTTTAAAGATGATAGGTTGCATATTAAACAAGTATTACTTTTTTCTATATTTTCAATTTTGGGTAGTATAGTCAGCAGTATAATATTTACCTATGTAGAACTAGATAATTACATATTAAAGATCGTATTTGCTACGACAATACTAATAGCAGGATTGAATATGATACGTAAAGCTATTATCTCTAGAAAAATTAATCCAGATGCGGAAGATTATGAAAAGAATTTTACACTTAGCACTCATGATTATCAGACAAACCTAAAAAAAACAATACCTCTATTTTTTTTGGCTGGTTTTAGTGCAAATTTATTAGGAATTGGAGGAGGAATAATTAATACACCAGCACTAAATATGTTACTTCATTATCCAATCCATAATGCTACAGCAATTTCTACAGGAATCATTTTTTTCACAGCCATCTACAATACGATTGTCAAATCTATTTTAGGTCAAATAGAATATTTGATAGGAATCATAATAGGGATTGGAGCAATTTCGGGTTCGATTTTCGGAGCTAAAATTTCCGGAAAAATGCCTAAAACTCAACTGAAATTTTTAGTTGCAATTGTTTTAATGGCATTAGCGATAAGAATGTTTTTTTAAGGTTAAAACTTTAATCTTATTTGAGAAAATTCTAGAATTAAAATAAGTACAAAAGAAGATTCGAAATGGTTAAAGTCAAAGATCTAGAAACACTTATGGAGGACTTTATGGTTGAACCAAATGAAAAATTTATAGCTATAAAACGGTATCTTCTAAGTGAGTTTGAGTGGGAGGTAGATCCTTTAAAACAGTCTCAATTTAAGATAAGAGGAATTCCAATAGAGGATGAGAGGGAATTAAGGGATATCCTAAAAGCATTTTTATCTGAAGAAGTAATTACTCTTGAAGAAATTTAGATAATGCAATTGATTAAAAACTAATTTTTTAGACTCTACTTGTTATGTTATCGATAAAGTTAATCTAATCTGGTGAAATTGATTAAAAATAAAAATAATAAACCTGAAATTTCTATTAAAGATCAAATAAAGAAATTTGCTTTAAATGGTCTTTATGGGTTCAATACAATTATATTAATAGGAATGGGTAGACGTCTAGGTATTTTTGATTACTTAGAACAAAAAACCATATCCAACTCTAGTTCAGGCGATATAGCTGAAGCTTATTTTACACCAAATGATCTCTCTGAAAATTTAAGTTTAGATGCAAAGTATTTAGATGGTTGGATTCATTTAGCAATTGAATGTGGCATTTTAGAAGTTGAAGACCCAGAAAGGAAAATTATAAAAACAGCACCTTATGTATATGATTTACTTATTGACCGAAATAATAAATCATATATTGGAGGAACGCTTGGAGCATTCTATTATATAGCACCAGCTCAGGATATTTTAGTAGAGAATTTTAAATCTGGTAAACCATGGAGTATATTAGACTTACCTGGAGAAGTTATGAAAGATCTACAAGAGCGGGGAGCTAGATTTGGAAAACTAGTAGAAAGACTTTTTTCTCGTAAATTTGAAGACTTTTGCGATAGTTTGCAAAAAGGAGGAAACATTTTTGAACTTGGATGTGGTTATGGATTTAATCTTGAAACTTGGGCAAAAAAGTACAAAAAGGCTAGTTTTGTGGGAATTGATATTGATCCTTTCGCATTGTATCATGCTAAAGAATTAATCAGTAGAAATAATTGGAATGAAAGGATTCAAATTTTTGAAATGGATATTGATAAATTTGTTGGTTCATTTACGGAAAAATTTGATTTAATTGTTTTGAATCAGGTTCTCCATGAAATGAACACAGATGAGAATTACCGAAGGAGTGTATTTAAACATCTGTATTCCCTATTGAAGGATAATGGGGTTTTACTAATTGGAGAAAGTATGATTCCTGATACTTTTACCCCAAAAAAGAAATTTCAACTTTTTGATATTACTCATAAATTTACAGAAGTGAAAACTTCATTATTTTATGATGAGATAAGTTTTAAAGAATTTATTGAATCTACACCCTTTACCAGAGCAGAATTTATAAGGGAAGGTGGAGATAGTATCTGGGTAATAAAAAAATAATGAAAACTATTATCAATTCATAGAGTGAGATTTGAAGTACAAGATAGTATAAATCTGAGATAAATCTTTATATCATTTTAATAATAATAAAAAATAACTCTAAATAAAATGAATACAGTGTTTTAAAAAATTGAGTAAGGGATTTAAACTTCTTCGTGTTGAATATATTTTTTCGGTGCTTATTCCTTGTTTATTATGCATTTATTTAAATAATTATGAGTTTAATCTGAATATCTGGATATTAGCAGGATTTGGGTTTTACGCGATTACGGGAAATACGCTTAATGATGCAATTGATATGAAAGATCCTAGTGAAAAGGAAACTTTGGAACGTGTAAAAGGATACACAAGAAAAGAAATCTTAGTTTTAGCTATAGCTAGCTTTTTGTTAGGAACAATGTGTTTCATGAATCCTATTTTATTAAATCCAATATTAAGTGTCTATCTTGTGATTATTGTGTTTATGGTAGTCTTCTATTGTATGTTTAAGTCTCTTGTCATTATTAATCACATTATTTTAGGTGTTTCACATATAATTTTACCTTATTTTATGATAAAAATTAATTCCGGAGACACTTTCATGAATATCTTTCCAGAAATGGAATTATATGAATCATTAATATTAGCAAGTGTAACTGCTGTAGCTTTTACTGGACAAATGGTTCATGAAATGATTGATGGAGATTCATTGTCAAACCTAAAACCAAAATCTTCTCAATTAGTTATATTGAGTGCTTGTATAATTTCGTTAGGTATAGCAATATTATCATTTATAATTACTGGATATTTGATTTTTCTACCAATATTATTTTTCCCCTTAGGAATTATGTATGTCTATAGAACGCCACGAACTAATTTGTTAGGTAGAACCTCCTTAAAAGACATAGGAATCATCTTAGGTAATCTTATGCTTGTTTATTTATTAATTTTAATTGTAGCTTCATAAAAAACTAATAAGAATTTTAATTAGTTTTAAAAATTTAAATTTATATCAGCAGATATTAAATAAAGAGACTTAATTTTTAACAAATTAATATTAGTAGTTGGGTTTTTAAAAAATGGCTAAAATTGAACCTATTGATATTACTTTTTTCACAGCCTTTAATGAACAGGCATGTACTTTATGTGGAGAGTGTTTTCACAAATGTCCAGTTATGCAACTTCCACTTGATCTTGCAATTGAGGAGATGAAAAAGTTAATTGTCGGTGAAGAAACTAAAAGAGTTTTAAGTGATTGTCAGAGCTGTTTTTCCTGTAACTTCTATTGTAGTGAAGATGCTCATCCTGCTAGTCTTATATTGCAAAGATGGAATGAACAATACAAAAAAAATGGTTTACTCAAAAGAGGAACGCATTACATGACCCTCTTTCCACATTATCCTAATTTTCGATCCTATGTAATGGAACGTTTACCCAAAGATACAAAAGAGCTTGTTAAAAGTTGGGCATCTTTAGAACCTCTAAAAGGAGATACTTTAACATATCCAGGTTGTAATATTATAACATTCGCTGAACTTACCCAAGCAAGTTTTTTCAAGGATTTAGATATAAGGGGAAGATTAGAATACTGTTGTGGAGAGACTTTATTTCGAACGGGATATAGAGATGAACTTTTTCAAGTAACTAAAAGATTAGATAAATGGTTTAACATTTTAAAACCTAAAAAATTACTTGTATTATGTACTGCTGGTACGAATGTCTTTAAAAATGTGCTTCCACATTATGGTTTGACTTATCAATTTGAGGAGATAAAATCCTATATCGAATTTTTATGGCAAAAAATTCAGAGTGGAGAAATAAAGATATCAAATAGATTAGATATGACAGTTACAATTCAGGACTCTTGCTATTCTAAAATGTTTGGAGATGATTATATAGATTTACCTCGAAAAATTTTAAATGAAATTGGAATTAAAGTTATCGAAACTGAAGCATGTAGAGAGAATATGAGATGCTGTGGAATAGGTGCAGGATTTTCAGTTGATTCCGCTTATCATTCATTCAAAATTAGATCATCTGCTCTTAGAAACTTTAAAGATTTTAAAAGAACTAAAACAGATGCGATATGCGTATATTGTGCTGGATGTTTGGCAACATTTATGGGAAACAGGAAACTATATTTCCGAAAATTTAAAGTGTATCATATTATTGAATTATTACAAGTAGCAATTGGAGAAGAATCATCACTTACAAAAAAAAGTAAAAGGAAGAGAGGAAATGATTTCTTTTGGGGTGCTATTCGAAAACAAGCGTCTAAATTGTTTTCAAAAAAAACTTTTAAAATAGCTGAAATTCCTGAAGATCCTCCCAATTATAAGGAGGCTTGGTAATGAGCAAATCTAATAGAATATCTGGTTTTAGAGAAGATTTATGTAATCTGTGTGGTGAATGTCTTCATTTATGTCCTGTTCTTAAATTAACAATTGATAAAGCAAAACAGGAAATTAAGAATTTAATTGAAGGAAAAGAATCAAAATATGCGCTTAGTAAGTGTAACACTTGTTTCTCATGCAATTTATATTGTCCTCAAAATGCAAATCCATATAATTTAATTTTGGAGAGATGGAATGATAAATATAAAATACAAGGAGCCCCCCCATTATATCGGTTTGTTTGTCCTACAGAACAAAACAACATTTGGCAACTACTTAACATTTTCCTCTCAAATCAGGAGAGAAGATGGATTTATGACTGGGTAACCTATGTACCAAAACCAGACGATAATATATTATTAGTCGGAAATTATACTCACTTATTTCCATTTATCCTTGGTGGAAGTAAACTACTAACTTATTTTAAACCCGTAGATAGAATTGATCAATGGGAAGGTGGGGCATATTTATATCAAGGAGGTTATTTAGATCTAGTTCAAAGAATCGCAAAAAGGACAAAAAAAGATTTTGATACCTGGAATGTTAAGAAAGTAGTAGCATGTTTGGATGCTGTTGAATATATATTTAAAGAAGTTCATCCTAAAGAAATGGGAGTAGAACACTCTCAAGAATTTGTTAACTTTAACCATTGGCTTTTGGAAAATATTAATTCAAGTTTTATTCAATTAATAAATAAATTGGATATATCTGTGACTGTTCATGATAATTGCTATTCAAAGGCAAAAGAAAATGTATATTGGGAGGTTCCACGAGAAATATTGAAGAAATGTGGTTGTCGAATTATTGAAATGAAACATAATAGGAAAAATTCATTATGTTGCGGATTCGGAGCAGGAGCATCATGGGTTAGAAATTTTTCAATGATATTTGATATTATGTCAGAAGGTTTCAAAAAATTTGATGAAGCCGAAACAACCAGAGCAAAAGCGTTAGTATCTTATTGTGGTGGCTGTGTTTATTTATTATGGGCAGCAAAAGAGTTGAGAAGAAGTAAGATAGACATATATCATATTATTGAAATTGTAAGGATGGCTATGGGAGAGAATTTAAACTATCCTATAGACCATAAAAGAAGAGCATGGGATATTATAACTATTATGACCTACTCTTTATTTCTTTCTATGATGAAAAAAAACTTTTTTATATCGAAAATTACCTATGATCGTGAATTTAGTACTTTTAAACCAAAAAAATATCGATTACTTAGATTAATGCGTTATATATTTGATCTTTCCATAATCAGATATCTTTTCTCTAAATTCTTTCTTATATTAATGAGAATTTTAAAAACCAGAAAAATTAAAAAAATAATACTTTCTTAATACTATATTGAAATGGATTCAAGATTCATTACGAAAGCTAAATATCAAATTAAAATTGATGAAAATTATTCTCAATGTTTAACATGTGAAAGAAGATGCAAGATCGAAAGAGGTAAAACGGGATTTTGTAACACTCGAATTAATAAAGATGGTGAAATTTTCACTTTAGTATATGGATTAATCCCTGCTATATCTTTTAATCCTATTGAGAAGAAACCACTTTACCATTTCCATCCTGGAAGTATAGCCTTAACTGTAGGAACTTATGGATGTAATTTTTCTTGTTTCTGGTGTCAAAATTTTCATTTATCGAAGACAAAAGCTATTAAAGTAAGCCATTTAGCATCTTCTGATGAACTATTGACTCCTAGTAGATTAATTAAAATTGCTTTACAAAAGGGATGTCAAGGCACATCAATATCATTTAATGAACCAACATTATTGTTTGAATATTCAGTAGAAGTTTTCAAACTAGCAAAAAAAAGTGGCATGTACAATACATATATTACTAATGGATATATGACTGAAGAAGTTTTAAGAGATCTAGTAGATGCAGGCCTTGATGCAATGAATATAGACATTAAAGGAGACTCCGAAATGGTTCATAAATATTGTGGGGCAAGTGTGGAAAAGGTGTGGAATATTGCTAAATTAGCTAGGGAATTAGGAATTCATATTGAGATCACAACACTCCTAATACAAGATTTAAATGCGAAGGATGATATTATTAGTAAAATTGCTAAAAGGATTTTTGAAGAACTCGGAGAATTAACACCTTTTCATATAAGCCGTTTCTTCCCTTTATATGAATCAGAGGAACATGGTTTAAACGACGCAACACCTTTAGAACTTTTATTGAATGCTTATAATCTAGCAAAAAGTATAGGATTAAAGTATGTTTATTTAGGCAACCTGCCTGTTTCAGATTATGAAAATACTTATTGTCCAAAATGCTCTAGATTAGTAATAAAAAGAGAAGGATTAAGAATCGCAGAAAAAAAGTTAGATTTTGCTGGAAATTGTCAATTTTGTGGATTTCCAATTTGTATTTTATGATTAATTTTAGACTTTTTTTTTACTAATTCATTTAAGATGTAGTTTTTAAATAGCATTTTAAAATTAATTTTAGCAAAGCAAAAATTCAAAATTCATTATCTTATAGGTTTTAAAAATGGCGAAAAAACCACCATTAAGTAAGACAGCAACATCTAAATCTACTCCAAATAAAACACAACAAAAAGCTGTAACTTCGGATAAGATTGCAACCAAAAAACCCACCCAGAAAAAATCTCAAAAAAAACCCTTAAACAATCTGACAATTCTAAAAAATTCACCTTACATTAAAGCGAAAACTCAAGATCCAAAGAAAACAGATAGCTTGAAAGAAATATTTGAAAGAAACTTACTAATACATAAAGAACAAAAGATGGAAATCATACTTTCAGGACAGTATCAAGAAGCACTAGATCTAATATTTGAAGCAGATGCATCAAACTTGTATCCAATATTAGTAGGGCCTCCTGGCATTGGTAAAACAACATTGTGTAGATACTATGCTCAATCCAGAGCTGAGATAACCGGAAATGATTCATTTGAGTGGATTACATTTGATGAATCCACGAAACCGGCTCATTTGGTAGGATCATTTAATCCAGCAACCACAATCCAGAAGGGTTTTTCTTTTGATGCTTTTAATGCAGGACCGTTAGTTAAAGCTATGTTAAATGGAGGGTTGTTTTTAGCTAATGAAGTAAATAGAGCGACAGAATATACTCAAAATTCATTATTAGAACCACTTGAAGAGAAAACTCTTTCAATCCCTCACATTGGGCGGATAAAGGCATCAGAGGGTTTTTTTTTCATTGGTGCAATGAACCCCTCTGAATTAGTAGGAACACATAGGTTAGGAGAAGCGCTAAAAGATAGATTTAATGTTTGGATCGAATTAGATTATCCTGATAAAAAAACTGAAATGAAAATAATTGAGCATAACAATCCTTATTATAAGATTGATGAAAGTACACTCGAAAAAATATATTTAATAATCAATAGAACACGAACTCATCACCAAGTTCAGACTCCCGCAAGTTTAAGAAGTGGAATTGCCTTAGCACGTCTCACGGGTGTAGAACAAAAAAAATCCAATGAAGAACCTAATAAAATACTCCGAGATATCGCAGGAAGTGTGTTATTTGGAGCAATTCAAACAAAACCAGGAGTTAAAGTAAATGATGTAATAAAAAGTATTATCTCTCAAGTTGTAGGATCTACTTAATTCTATTATTGAAAAAATAATTTAGGCAAAAAATATTGATTTTTCCAGAAAACCCGATTTGGTTCTCTCTCAAATTAATTACGGCATTAAGAAAGCATGAAAAATGTTTATATAAGCCATCAGTTAGACAAGCTATTGCTATTTGTAAGTTAATTTTAGCAAGGTTTTTAAATAGAGGTGAATGTGATGCTGAAGATTTCATAGAAATTGCTGGCATAACAAGTCCATTAGAAAATCAAAATTTAGCTCGACTAATTGCTAGAGAGACATTGAGTTATACTGAATCTTTTAATAATTCACCTATTAATGAATTGAATTCTTCTGGTATATTTGGATCGATGAAACCTAAGGATTTAATTGAAGACCTAGGAATAGATTTAGATGATTTGGATGAAATATTTGATGATTTAGAGTTTTTACAAAACAATTTTGATCAGATAGAAAATTTAGATCTTGATGAGTTGATGAATTCTACTTTTGATAACTTTTTTGATAAATTTAGAGATAAACTCGAAGAAGACCCTTATAAAACAGCACTAGATGTAATTGATAAAAATGCTATAGCAAATTTTGATAAATTTGAAGATTTAAATTCTCTTTTAGATTATGCAAGGGATCTATTAGAAAAAAAAATTGATCATCTAGAGCCAGAAGATATTAGTTTTGCTGAGAAACTAGGAATACTTGATGAAATTATCAAAAATTCTAATTCTTTAAGAGAAAAATTACTATCTCAATATGTTAAAAGCCACTCATTAAGTAATAAAATAAATTCTAAAGAAGATGGAAAAGCAAAAGAACAAGATAAATTTAATCTTGAGAAAGCATTGGAAAAAACTCTGCAAACTAATTTTTATGATGCTTTAAATATTGCTGAATTTGCTCAAAAAGGAAATTTATTGGATAAAAAAAGTCAAAATCTTGTAAAAAATCTTCTTAAGAAAAGTTTTACTGGATCAAATAGAAATGTTAATGATCTGTTAAATTCTACTAAAGTGTTTGGTTCAAAGTTTAATTTGGAACAGGAAAAAGTTGAAAAAATTGTAGATAATAGTTTAAAGCTGCCTTTTAAGGATGTTTATCAAAGTGTTAAAAATTATGATCAGTATTTTGGTGGAAATTTATGTGAAAAGTTATTAGATAAAATTACTAATAATTTTAACAATTTTACTAAAGATCAAGATATAGCTAGTATAAGAGATCATTTGATAAAGAATCCAACAAAAATTCCAGCGTGGCGTAAATTATTATCTAATGTAATTGATAAAGAAGTCCAAGCAATTAAAGATGATTTCAATGATAAAAATGTATTAAGTGCCCAAATGAAGAATTTTTCAGATACAATGATTGCGAAAAAAGATAATTGTGAAGATTTTGTTTGTAGAGCTCAGCTAAATAATAAAATTCAAGACATTGTAAATCAAACGACAGAATTAGCTTCTAATAAAGAAAATTTGAAAAGTTTTATAAAAAATTTCAATGAAATGGGATTTTTACCTAATATGGATTCAATAAAGAAAGCAGGAAAAAAATTGAATATGACAGAAGCAGAGATTCTTAATTTAGTACAGGCAGATTATAAATATTTTAAACAAATGGTTGAAGAAAAAAGTGGTACGTATCAAGGCTATAGAGATTATCTAAATCAATTACGACTATCTCCTCAACAAGTTGAACAGGTTGTAAAATCTGCAATAGGAGAGAATCTTCCTCAATCCACTAATTTAGAAGCACTTAGCGCATTAAATGAAAAATATCTTTCTCATGTTTTGAATACAACTGAAGGAATGGGAGAAGGAGCACTCGATATGGCTTTATCTTCATTAGGAGCAGGAAGTGGATTAGATTTACTTGAACAATGGTTCTTTTCCAGACACAATGTTTCTCCGAAAGTTAAAAGAAAATTAAAGGAAATAATAAAACAGATAATGATTGATTTAGGGATTAGATCAGCAAATTCACTAATGGGGTCAGCTAGTTCTGGTCCTATAGTTGAAAATATTGTTATCCCTTATACTCTTGGAGACGATTTCGAATTAATTGACATTGAGGAAACTATAAATAATTTAATGGAAGGAGGGAAGACTGTTGAAACAATCACGGATGATGATTTTTTAGTGTCAAAAACAACTCAAGGACTCCGATGTTTAGTAATGGAATTAGATATTAGTGGAAGTATGACAGGCCAAAAATTATCTCAAATGGCTTTATGTACTACTATGTTAGTGTATGCATTCAAGCCTGAGGAGTTAGCACTTACATTTTTTGAATCAAATACACATAGAATAAAAGATTTAGATCAAGAAATTGAATTAGAAAAAGTAGTTGATGAATTACTAGATATTTCAGCAAGAGGAGGGACATGTATTAATTCAGCTCTTAAATGGGCAAATCATCAGTTTGAAAAAAAAGCAAGATCAAAGCATAAATTAAATATTCTGTTTACTGATGCGGATGTATTTGATTTTCAGAATAGTCTTATGGAACTAAAAAAAATGAGTGAAAAAGATGTAAAATTTGTAATGGTTGTTCCTAAATTTAATTTTTCACCTGTTATGGCTAATAAGATGGTAAAAGAGGCTAATGGCGTACTTTTAACTCTAAATCAGTGGAGAGATTTTCCAAAATTAATATCTGAAATCATCACTAATCAATAATTCATATCAATTTTAAAAATTAGGTGTTTATATTAAATCTAAAAAACAATTTTAACAATACTGACTTTTTTAAAAGATATGTAAGAGGAGCTCGATTAAGTAGGGGAAAAAATATCCCTAATAAAAATATTATTAATTTTAAAGTTGATAAGGATCCAAAAATAAAGGTAATTGCGGATATTCAGGGTTCAGGGAATTCTAGATATGTAGTAAATATCAAACAAGATAATTACGGTTATAGAATTGTTCATGATTGTCCTGATTTTAGAAATGGGTTTAAATTCTGTAAGCATATTGTCAAAATTATGTTATTGCTAGAGCCTGATGTATGCCAAGCAATATGTCAAGATTATCGTAGGATTGATTTCTCTACAAATTTTGATTTGATTAAAGAGAGTAAAACAGAAAGCCATATCTTGAAAGCTGAGGATTTAATTAATCAATCCAAAAATTATGAAGCAATAAATTTCCTACAGCAGGCATTCAAAGAATCAAAAAGCTTTGATTATATCTTGAAAATTGGAGAAATTGCACTAAAGTACCAATTATATGATTTATTCTTGGATTATTCAGTCAAGTTCAAAGAATTAATAAATAAATATTCTGAAAGTTATCCAGAAGCAATAAGTACTATTATTTCAAATTTAAATAATAATAATTTCTCTAAAAATGTAGAAGATCTAATTAACATCCAAAGACTTTTGGCTGGTTTTAATAATGATTTATTAATACGGACACTTAATCAATCTCAAATTCATAATATTAGTGATCCTATTTTAAAATACATAATATTACATAATTTAGACTCAAAAATTTATCTTCATGACCATTTCAGAGATTTGATTAAAGATCAAAAATCAAACTTAAAAGAATTAATATCAAAATTGACTCTAGAGGCTGTTAATGAAGCAATATTAAACATGGAATCTGAAGAAGTAATAGAATCTTTCAGAAAAATAGTAGCAGAATCCAAATTTGATAATTCAAATATTATAAATTCTAAAATTCAAAATTATAAAAATAAATTGAGAGAAGTGTATAGAGAAGGACTAAAATCAAAACATGCATTTCTACGATCACTGGTAATATCAAATACTAACTCTGACAAATTACGTCAAATGAAATTTACTAAAAGATATAATTATCCTTCTTTAATCTGGGCATCTCCTTATAAAAGTGAACCCCCTTTGCACTATTATATTTTAGAAAAGTGTGGATTTGAAAGGCATCATTTAGAATATACTGAATTGGATAATTTTATTGAAAATTACCCTGTCTTTGCAGAAATTTTTGGTGCTACTAATCCTGTGCGTCACGACGTAAAAAACTTTTGGGATACATTTGAACCAAAAATCATGAATATAGTTCATCATGATCCAAATGTCGAATTGGAATTTGAAGTTAATCTCCATGAGTTGAAAAATTTTGTTTTAATTGAATGGGACTTAGCTCAAAAACCAATTTTAGGGAGTTATATCTGTCAATTTTCTGACGGTTACCTTATTCCTGATAAATCACACCCTTTAACTCATTATATTCAACCTTTTGATCTTGTTTTATGCGAGAAAAAGCCTATTGCTATAAAAATGAACAATATAAAGATAATGAAACCATTGAGACGGATTAATATTAAATCATCTATAGAATTAGTTTGGTCTGGTATTGATTATGTTGTATCTTACCTACCATTAGACATAATTAATGATCTGAAAAATTTTAAGTTGGATGAGCTAGATGCAATAGAAAAAGTTTATGAAAAATATCATAAGAGCTTTTTACCAAATAAAGATAAATCACAGAAGGATTTTATTGACTTTATTCAAGATAGAATAACTAAGGAACTCAATCAAATATATTTAAAAATAATAGACAAGTCTAATTATAAAAACAAAGTTTTAAAGATGATTGGATTTGATAGATATTCTACAATTTTTACAAAAAGAACAGAACTATTAGATTTTAAGCATGGAAATTTAAAGAAAGGTTCACTAAACGAAGTAAAGTTTGATTTAAAGAAATCAGTTTCACAAAAATTAATAGAATTGATTAAACAAAAAGACTTTAAAGGGATAAACCTTAGAATTTTAAAAGGATTTCCTACATTTAAGAAGATAACTCTTAAGCTAATTTATGAATTAAAGAAGCAACTTGAAACATGTGGTGTTTTCCAAGTAGGTGAAAAATTATATGATATCAAAAATTTAATTGAAAATCATTATGGAGAAATCATAATAAATAAAACTCTACAAATAAATTCAAATATGAATAAATCTAAATCAATTGTTTCTGATATTGAATTACAAAAGATCTTTGAGAATTTCAAATTCTTAAAAATTAAACTACCTAAGATAATTAAAAAGACAAGATAATTCATCTGAAGGTTTTCAAAGATTAAAATTAAAAAATCAATAGAATTATATTTCTATATGAGTGAAAATCTTTTTGCAAAAGTTAACGGTATTAAGATATGTTATAAAGTAAATGGGAAAGGAGATCCTATATTCTTAATTCATGGTTTTGGAACTAAAAAAGAATTCTGGATTGGTCAAATTAACGAATTAAGTAAGTATTTTCAAGTGATTTGGTATGATATTCGGGGAGCTGGCAAATCAGATCGCCCAGATATTCCATATACCATGAAAATGCATGTTGAGGATTTAAAGGGTTTGATAGATTATCTTAAGATTCAGAAGACTCATCTTATAGGACATTCTTTAGGAAGTATGATTGCTCAAAATTTCACATTAGCTTATCCAAATCAAGTAAATAAATTGATCTTACTTGGTATGTTGACAGGAATTCCTGATGAGCAAGGTCTTGAAATGTTTAAAAATAACCAAATTGCATTATATAAAGCTAGATTAAAAGACCCTATTAACGCTTTTTACAATAAAATTAAAGTAAGGGTATCTCGAGAATTTTTAAAATCAATGCAAAAAGATCCTAAATTTAAATTCCATAGTATATTTTCAGCAGAAGATCTAATAAAAAATGAAGGTGAAGATCCTTGGAGACCTCAAGATATAATAAATAATGCTAATGCATTAAGTGAGCGAACTATTCTAAATGAATTACACAAAATTAATAATAAGACTATATTAATCGCAGGAGATAAAGATAGATTAACACCAAAATTATCAAGTATTCAAGCTCACGAGCAAATTTCTGATAGTAAATTAGAAGTAATTCAAGGTGGTCATTGGTTTCCCTTAGAAAAAGCACCAGAAATAAATGAAATTATTTTAGATTTCTTAAAAGAATAGTTCGAAATCTTATTTTCTAATTATAAATTATAAACATTATGACAGATTTATTTGCTGAAGTTAATGGAATAAAGATTTGTTATGAGATAAAGGGTAAAGGGGAGCCTGTTCTATTAGTTCACGGTTTTAGTGATAGAAAAGAGCATTGGCGTGCTCAATTCCATATTCTCTCAGAACATTTTAAAGTGATAAGATTTGATAATAGAGGAGCTGGAAAGTCAGATAGACCAGATATGTTTTATACTATGGAGCTTTTTGCTGATGATATAGCTGGATTATTAGATTTTCTTCATATAGAGAAAGTGAATATAATTGGTCATAGTTTAGGTGGAATGATTGTTCAAAATTTTGCTTTAAAATATCCTCAAAGAATTATCAAAATAGTATTAATTAATACTATCGCTGGAGTAACTCCTCCTGGAACACCTCCAGATCAAGGAATTGAAATCTATAAAAGAAACGCGATTGCTGGGATTAAAGCAAGAGAGAAGGATCCAATCAATTCATTTCTAAAAGGCGCCAAACATAGTTATTCAAGAGATTTTTGGAAGCAAATGAATGAAAATGTTAAAAAAAAGTTTCATAATGTCTGGTCTGTTGAAGATTTAGTAGAGGAAAAAACAGAATTTGGACCTACTGTAGAAGACATAAAACATCAAGCTGAAGCATTGAGTACTCATAATACATATGAACGATTACATGAAATCAAGAAAGAAACATTAATAATAGCTGCTGATAAAGATAAAACCTGTCCAATGTTAATGAATAAGAAAATACACGAGCTAATGCCTAATAGTAAATTCATTGTAATTGAAAAAGCGGGTCATCAATCGATATTAGAATACCCTCATATAATTAATTCTCATATTATTCAATTTTTGAAATTTTAATTAATTATTTTGTGAATATTTATTAATTGAATATTGAATTTAGAAAGTTATGACTGAATTATTTGCCAAAGTTAATGGTATAAAATTATGTTATGAGATAGTGGGAAAAGGTGAACCATTATTATTAGTTCATGGTTTTGGTTCTAAAAAGGAAAGTTGGATTGCTCAATTCAAGCCACTTTCGAAATATTTCAAGGTAATTAGATTTGATAACAGGGGAGCCGGGAAATCTGATAGGCCCAAAGGGAAGTATTCAATGGAGCTTTTTGCTGATGATATTGCTGCATTACTAGACTATCTAAAAATCAGTAAAGCTAATATAGCCGGGTGGAGCCTAGGTGGAATGATAGTACAGAATTTTGTCTTGAAATACCCCGAACGAGTAAATAAAATGATCTTAATCCACACAAATTATGGAACACCTGATCACTCTGGACCAGAACTTTATAAAAATATGCGTTTAGAGGATTTAAAGTTGAGAAAAGAAGATCCAGAAAAAGCTTTTTGGCTATCAACTAGAAGTGGATATTATATAAAATTTAGAAAACAAATGGAAGCTGAACCTTCTAAAAAATGGTATGGCTTGTGGTCAGCAGAAGATTTAATAAAAGATAGTGTGATTAATCCTCCTACTCCAGAAGATATTGAAATTCAAGCAGAAGCACTTAATACTCATTATACATTAGGAAGATTATATGAAATTAAAAATGAATCATTATTAATAGCTGCAACTCATGATAGAGTTATGTCATTGGCAGTAATGGAAGAAATGGATGAAAGAATTCCAAATAGTACCTTAAAGATTATAGATAAAGCAGGTCATAATTCCCCCTTATCAAGAGCTCCAGAGGTTAACCAATTGATAATAGAATTTTTAAAAAATAATTAATTCAAGATTTTTCGAGTTATTCTTTCAATAATCTTTCTTGAGTTAGTTTAGGCATTTCATATTTCTTTAGCTGTATTACCTTGAAGCCCATTAAGAATGGAACTATAGCAATTGAACTAATTAGAAAACTTAAATAGAATGGTAGAAAAAAGTTTAACATAAAAGTTCCGAGCAATGGACCAACTATTTGAGCAAAACTATCTAATCCTGAGGAATAACCGTTAATTTTACCTTGTTCCATGGGAGTTACTGATTGACTTATTTTACTGTTTAATGGCCCACGAGTTAATGATGCAGCAAAACTGATTACCATTATCAAGGAAAAAAACATAATCAAGTTGAACGAGAACCCTACAAGGAGGAATGATACAAGAAACATACTTAGACCTAATTTAATGGCATTATCCTCACCAAGTTTCTTTATTGTTGGTTTAAATAATGTAAACCGCACAAAAGCTCTAAAAATACCACTTATCATTAGTAGGATTCCAATTTCAAATGCTCCCAGACCAAAAACAATTTCAGCAAAAAATGAAAGAGAGGCCATGGCAATCATGAATGATACTGTATGAAAGCCCCAAAGAGTCAGATACCACATCGCAGCTTTGTTTTTGCTAATATGGATGACTATTTCTTTCTTTAATTCATGATTTATTTCCCTTTTTTCCTTAGGCCAACTCTCCTCCAAAATGAAAATAGTAATTATCATTGTAAAAACAGATAGAAAAGCTGCGAATAGTCCTGGCAATAATAAACCTCCGCCGATACTAAAAAGAGTTCCACCTAATCCTGGACCTATTAATGAAGCTAAAACGTGCGCAACTCCAATATTTGCCATTTGAATACCTCTGTCTTTTGGAGGAACCTCATCTCCTACTATGGCTTTAGCAATAGGAAAGTTTCCACCAAACACACCATCAACGATTCTTGAGACAATTAGTAACCAAATTGAATTTGAGAATGCTAGTAAAAGGAATCCGGCAAATGTACCTGCTTGTGAAATTAAAAGTAAAGGTTTTCTTCCGAATTTGTCGCTAAGTTTACCCAAAATTGGTCCAAATATAAAAGAGAATATTGCATTAACAGAAAGAACAAGTCCCATGGAAAAAATTGGAATAGAAAAACTTTTTGCTATAAATGGTGACATAGGTAATATCATTGAAAATCCAATTATATCAATAAAGACAGCAATCCACAATGGTGATAAAGTAGGATATTTGAAGATCTTAAGATTACGCTCAATTTTCATAATATTTCCATTTCTTTTTAAAATTCTAATTATCTCCTAATTTGAAATTCCAAATTAATAATTTACTTAAAAATTTTTGATTTTATTCTATAAATTATAGATCTAATAATTATTATTTGAAACATAAGTAATTTTTTTATAGAGATATTCAGATATATTATTATGGAAGCTATTAAAGAGGAAAAAGATAATAATTTAAGTTTTGAAGATAAACTAGAAAAAACAGTTGAGCTTCCTGCCTTGGACTTTTTCAAAATTAATTTTATTAGCTTCTTAGTACCCCTTTACTTATGTCTAAGCCTATTTTTATTGTTTGAATACTATTTCATAAAATTTTTCTCTATACCTCCATTAATTCATCTATTTATCTTGCCAGTGTTTCTTTTTATTCTTTATTATATATATCTTATTACATTAATCGAATTCACAGCATTATGGGCACGTAAATGGAATAAGAAATCTCCTCCCAAACAAGGAGTATTTAGAAGAGTTCTTGATGATGTTAATAGTGAAGAGGGAAAAATGATGAAATATTATCATAAACGAGGATTTATCATAAAATTTCCTATGTGGTTAACTTCAAAATCTCCTTTTCCTTGGCTTATTAATCGTGCTCTAAGAAGAATAAGTCACAATAAAATTGGAAAAAATGTTATTTATAATGATGCGTATGTGGGATTAGAATTCACTGACATTGCGGATAATTCTTTCTTCTATCCTACTAGTGGTCTTTCGAGCCATGCGGTAAATACCATTTTCGGAAAAATCACGATGATGGAGATAAAAATTGGGAAAAATAACACTTTTTACCCTGGTACAATAATAGGTTGTGGTGCTCTCACAACAGATAATAATGTAATTTATCCAAATACTGTTTTACATAAAAGTTGGAGAGGAAAACCAGGAAAACTTTATTATCAAGGTAGTCCTGGACGTCCAATAGAATTTAATAACAAATAAAGAAATAGACATCACAATTAAAAAAATAACAAAATAAGAACATTTGGTTAATAGTTAACTTTTTGGATACTTATCATGTATTTGTAGGAATTCTCTATAAGAATTAATTTTATCTAAAATAATTCCAGTTAACTCAAGAGATTCGAAAACAGGTACATTTCTGTTTAATAATTTCAATTTAAATTTATATCTGCTCTTATATTCCTCAAAACCTTCATTTATTTTTAACATGACACAATACATTGGTTTTTTACATACTTTTTTTGCCTTAGATATGTATCTGATGAATTCTTTATTCAAATCCATATCTTTAAAACCCATCTCTTCAAGTAATTCTTGAAATCCTTGGAATCTTTCTGGATCTTTTATAAAAACAATTGAAGAAATGTTTGGGTCCTGATCTAAAGCCAATATAGTACGATAATAAATATTTGGTTGAATACCTGCACCCCCTAGATCAAGTGGATTTGTGACGTTTGTGTTAACATCTGGTAAGAATCTTTTCATCTTATTTATAGTTCTTTCAGTTAAATTAGGTATTTTCAAGTTATATTTTTCAAGAATATCAATAGCTTCAATAGTAGATCCTCCACCTATCCCTATTACTCCAACATTACGACTATCTGGTAGGCGAGTTAAATTAAATGCTGAAGCTAAAGCAGCAACTTCATTTGAGTTATTCACAATACAGCTGCCTGTTTGTTTACCTACTGCTTTCCATATCGCGTTATTCCCTGCTAGACCTCCAGTATGTGATAAAATTGCTTTTTTTGTAGCTTCACCATATCCAGCCCTCCAAAGTATTACTGGTTTACGATTCAAATTACACTTTTTTACCATGTTC
>JBHLNK010000062.1:0-22215 GCA_048941625.1 Promethearchaeota archaeon
AAGAAAGAATAGAAAATATATAATGAGAAGTTTATGATATTTAGAATAAAAAGGTTCATATCAAAAACAAAACCTAAATTAACTAAATTTATCCCTATTATACTGGGAAGTGAAGTAAACAAAGCTGTTAAAGCAATAGTATTGATAATTATTGTAGTTTTTGAAATATCTTTTCTAAAAATCTCTTTTTTATAAGAATAAACAATAGGAAGGTATAGAAAACAGAACGTGAAGATTAAAGGTAAAACAAAAGAATATAACGTATTAGACAATAAGAAAAAAGGATAATAGAAGACTGTGCTAATACTTACGCAAAACTCTATGAAAACCAATAATTTTAAATAAAGTTTTGATCGAATTTCATTAATTTTAAACCTTATTGATAATACGTAATAAATGGAAAAAATTATATATCCAATATATAAGGTAAAATTTATTACAGTCATTAATAAAAAGATTAAATCGAAATATGCTCCCTTAAAGAATAAGTCCAATCCCAAAGCCGTTGGAATTGATAGAATTGTTCCAGATAATATTATACTATTTACATTAATCGATTTAGATGTAAATTTATCATATAAATGCTTTTTCTTCAAATAAATAATTGGAAGAAAGTAAATTAAACTTGAAACCATGAGAGGAATATTGAAAACAAAAAAAGTGTTTATCGTTACTCTTAAGAAGAAGTAAAATGCTATTATTAAGCTATAAAGAAGAACAAAAACATTTATTTTAATATATAAGTCTTCTGAAAATATCCCTCTCTTTGAAATAAGATTTATTAATCCACAAACTACGACTAACGATAAATAAATTGAATATAATATATTGTCAAACAACGAAAGAGCTTGAAGAACAACAAAAAATAAGAAATAAAATATAGACAAAAGTTCTAAAGTTATTAAATATGAATTGATTTTAATACGACTTTTTAGCTTAGATTCAGTTATTTTTTCCAATTTAAATCCAAATTTTAGTATAAAATAATAAAAAAGAGATAAAATAAGAAAATCTAATGCTATGATAAATGGGTACATATTAAATAGAAAAACGACAAATAGAGTTATGAATACATTAATCATTAAGATCCAGAGAAAATTATAAGAATTTTTAAGAAAAGATTTTTGAGGAAATATATTGAAACCATAGTTAATTACAAGAAAAACTATAAAAATTATTGGGAATAAAATGGAGGATATAAAAATCCCTTGGATAAAATTAATTAAACCAAGTGTATAATAGAGTTTAAATAAAATAAAAGAAAAAATAGTTAATTCTACTATAATACAATTCAATGATACCCAAAATCTAAAAGATTTGGGAGATTTAGCGTAAAAATATCTTAATCCTAAAGCATATTGGGAGATTAAAAAGATTATTGATAATATCAGTCCATGCAGTAGAATATTTGAAATAAGTATTAAAATAGGATCTGAGGTAAAACTTACATAATCTAAGATTATGAGAGGGAATAATGAATAAACAATCAGACAAATACTTGCAATAGCAAGTAGATTTTGATATACAATAATATTTTCTTTAAGAAAGTAATCAAATTTTACAAACACTTGAAGAATAAAATATAAACAAATAGAAACAATTAAAAAATTTAATAAAAAAGTAGTTGGAGTAATAGGAATAAGTCCAAAAGAGATAGAAATTAAAATTGAGATTGAATTTACCAATAAAACATATCGATTATATTTTTTTGGACTTAATTCTTTTTTCTGTTCGTAATAAAAGAAAACATAAAGAAATGGAAGGACATATAAGATTATTTCAGGTTTGGCGATTAGGAATGAAAACATTGTTATTAATAAAATTACAATACCAGAGAAATATGAATTTAATTTTTGGTATTTAACACTTAATACTGGAATACTCTTTTGAGAGCTTTCATCCTTTTCAGATTCCTCATACAATTGCATTCTATAACTAAAATAATATCCTACGTAAAACCTTGATTTAAGATAAAACAAGACGAAAATAACAATTAAGAAAGCACTATTTATTATTATTAAATTAAATACGGATATCCCTGAAAGAATAGTCGTTATTATATTTATAATAGGTAATAGGATTAATGTAATGAAAATCAAGCTTATGAGGGAAAGTACAAATTTCTGTTTAAAAAATGTTAATTCTTTCAAAATAGGTTTTTCTTGATCAATTTTCTCATTGATTTGATTAATTTGTTGCTTAGTTGTAGTTAGGGTGATCAAATATACCAATAAATTAATAATCAACCCGTAAAGCCATGAGAAATTAGTATTTGCTGTAAAAGAAAGAAAAATAATATGAAAAATGTAATTTATAATTAATAAAAGATTATATGGTTGTTTTAAACTTAACTGAAGACTTCCAGCATGTTTGAATTCTTTCTCAGTCAGACTATAATAATCGATTGGCTGGAAATAATAATAATAATAAATGATATTATAAAGAACTGCATAACTAATTAATGGTAATAAAACCAAAGAAACACTAAACTGCGAAATAAATATAAAAATTGGGCTGACAATAAACGATAGAATAGGAATTAAAAATAAGACGTGGATTCGAGCAACAAGGTTATTGTTTTTATTTTTAAAAAAAGGTTTAATTCTATATTTATCGTAAGCTTTATAAAAAAATAATAAAGCAAACATAAATGATACTACTGATAAAGATAAAGCTATAATGAATCCAACCTGAAATAAATTAAAAATGAAAAAACTGACAATAGCTACTGTTAAAGGAGCAATAATCAAAAACCATGAAAACCACCAAACTTTTTGAAGCAACTCTGTGGCTTTCTCAATTCTCTCTCCCGATCTATCATTATTAGTCGAGTTCATCGCCCATACACCTTTTTAATACTCCTTGAAAATAATGGAAATCAAGGTTTATAAATATATTATAGATATATTTAGTATTGTTTAATCCTATATAAAAAAGCTTTTACAGACTGAGTAGGTAGAATTTTCATTAGTACTAGTAGAAATCTTCTTTTAGTGGTAAAAAACCTTTATAGTGTTGATAATTTTTCGAGTAATTTTAATTGAAATTGTTTAAAACTTATTCATGATTTACTTAAATATTATTCTTTAATTTAAACTAGGAATTTAGGGAGTTAAATGACAAAAAAAGAAAAGTTAGTAATAATTGGAGCTGGATCTTTACAATTTGGATTAGGATCGGTTGGTAGTATTATTAATAGTGAAATTCTTCGAGGTTCTACCATATGCCTACACGATATAAATGCAGAAAACCTCGAATTAGTATCTAAAGCTTCTAGAGATGCAATCGAATCGAAAAAACTAGACTTTGAATTGGAAGCTACTACTGAAAGAAAAACAGCTCTTAAAAATGCAACATATATTATAAACGCAATAGAAGTTGGACCAAGATTTAAATGGTTTGAACTAGATTATGAAATTCCTAGAAAATATGGAAATAGGCAAGTTTTTGGAGAAAACGGTGGCCCTGGAGGTTTATTTCATTCATTAAGGGTTATTCCTCCTATCCTTGAAATTTGTAATGATATTGATCAAATCTGCTCAAACGCCTTTTTGATTAATTTCTCAAATCCTATGAGTAGAATATGCCTAGCAATAAAAAGAAAATTCCCCTCCTTGAAGTTTGTCGGATTATGTCATGAATATCATGATTTCATACCTCATCTTCAGAAGATACTTGAAACACCTATTACTAATCTAAGAATCAAAGCAGGAGGATTAAATCACTTTGGAGTATATTTAGATGTAAAATATATTGATAGCAACAAAGATGCATATCCAGATATTCGAGCAACGGCACCTCAATATCTCAGTAACTTAAAAGGTTTTTCCAGTGATGTTGATTTAACTAATTATATTCTTAAAAGATATGGATATCTGCCTTACACCCAAGATTCTCATTTCGGTGAATATATATCATGGGCATGGGAAAAAGCAAACATCGAAGAAGTAAGAACCTTTTATAGAGAATATAAAAATGTAATTCTAGCAATTGGGAAAAGACTACAAAAATTGATTGAAAGGGGAAAAGGAGCTCGAGTTGTAAAACCAGATGATGAAAGTGCAGTTCCTATTATTGAAGGAATTATTACAGATTCGAATCATGAGGAGCCTTCTGTTAATTTACCAAATAATAATGTTATTACTAATTTACCACGAGATTTAATTGTAGAATGCCCCGCTATTGTTAATAAGGATGGAATACAAGCAATTCCCCTTGGAAACTATCCAAAAGGATTAGCGGGGCTCCTGCGAATTCAAGCTTCAGTTCAAGATTTGGTAGTTGAAGCAATATTAAAAAAATCAAAGGAAATTGCATTTCAAGCTCTATTACTGGACCCAACAGTAAATAATGCTTCAAAAGCAGAGGAAATGTTTGAAGAAATGATTAAAATTAATAAAGACTATATAAATTTAGAATAAAATTACAATATCTTATTTTACTACTTATTTTAATCCCATAGTTTTGTAATGTACAATAGATAAGGAGTAAATAACAATATATACAAATTTGGAAATTGATATGACTCAATATCATAACAAATGGGAAGAAAATGGGAATGTTTATAAAGCTCTTCTCACATCTACTATATAATGAGTTTTTCACATCATAATACAACTTGTTGGGTAGGTTATAAGAGAACCTTTATTATCCCATCAAAGTTAGTATTATGAGAGAGAATAAATCCTTATCTTCTCCCTATTTTTTATAATTTTGCTGGATTTATTCTCTTTTTCATAATATTTCCGAAAAGAATAAGATTTAGGGATCTATGGATTTAATCTTCTGTGTAAGACCCAAATAAAACAACGGAGGTGAAAATACTGGAAAAAAAATCAGAAGAAATGGATCTGATATTAGATTATTATAAGGATTGGGATTCTTATAGTGCTCCAGTAATGCTATTATTAAATACCCCTAATGAATTTTCAGAAAGCTTAGAGGCAGAAGATAGCATAAAGTTGGACAATCTAAGAAAAAAGTATCAGAAATCTTCCCGATGACGATTTTTCTTTACTGCCTTTATACATAAATTCTTTTTTTACTTATTTTTTTTAACAATCAAATAAAAATTGTTCTAATTCTATCCAATGCCTGCTTAATGCGATGTTCTGGTTGAGTTAGAGCAAATCTTACAAAATTTTCTCCGTATTGACCAAATCCTATTCCTGGTGTTACAATTACTCCGAGATCAATCAATTTCTTAACAAAATCCATGCTATTTAATCCTTTAAATATATCAGGTATTTGCGTCCATATATAAAATGTAGCTTGCGGAGAGTTTGTTTTCCATCCAATCTTGTTCAATCCATTTACTAAAAGATCTCTACGTTTTTCATAAATACTAATTGATTTTTGGACAATCTTAGGTTTTTTTTCAGAAGTATATTGATTTAATCCTTTAATAACCGCTTTTTGAATAAAAATAGGGCAACCAGAATCAATTTGAGATTTAATTTTTCTCAATCCTTGGATAATATCTTTATTACCAGCAATCCAACCGCACCTAAATCCTGTCATATTGAACATCTTCGATGCACTATTTATTTCTACATGATCTTGACTAATCTGTAATATTGAAGGTGCAATATAATCTCCAAAAGTAAATTCTGAATATGGATTATCATGCACTATTATAAAATTGTAATCCTCAGCATATTCAACCACCTTTTTTAGAAAATCTTCAGTGGCTATTGCTCCAGTTGGATTGTTTGGATAGTTCAAGTACATTAATTTTGCTTTTTTAAGAATATTAGTGTCAATTGCATCCAATTCAGGTAAGAAGTTATTTTCTTTTAACAATGGAATTAGATAAGGATCAGCATCACATAATTTCGTAGCTCCATTTTCATAAACAGGATATCCTGGATTAGGACAAAGCACAACATCTCCAGGATTGATAAATGCTCTAGCTATATTAGCAACTCCTTCTTTCCCTCCAATTACATTTGAAATTTCATATTGTGGACTCAATTCAACATTAAATCTGACTTTATACCATCTAGCCACGGATTCTCGAAAATTAATTTCTCCCATACTTGCCGGATAATTCTGATTCTCTGGTTTTCTGACTTGTTCTACTAGTTCATTAATAATTAATTCAGGAGTAGTTAAATCTGGATCGCCAATACCGAGTGGAATTAAATCAATACCCCGTCTCTTCTTTTCTGAAACTATTTGTTCAATTTCTACGAAAATATATGTTGGAAGCCTTTTTACCCTCTCAGAGTATTCTAATTTCATTAAAAATACCATTCTTTAAAATTTGGAATAAGAAATTTGAAGAATAAATTAGTTATAAAAGGATAAAAATCTTTCGGACAAAAATAGTTTACAAATAAGATAGATGAAAAAAAAGGTTATTTTTAAGACTTAGTTATTCGTTTCTTTCAATATTAATCTCGTAATCTTTAGGGTCCAATGTCTTGAAGGGAAGTAAGTCTAAGTTCATAAATATAGCCATAAATAAGAAGATTATTGCAAAAATCCAAAAAGCCTCTAATCCTGTTAGAACTCCAATTAAAATACTCGTTAATTCCAATCCAATCGTGGTTCCTAGATTCACAAATGAATTGCATGTTGCGTAATAAGTACTATCCATTTCAGGATATTGCTGTGATTCTTGGCCAATAACAGCAGATAATGCTGAATTTCTCCAACCTGCTGATCCTCCTAATAAAAAAGCAAAGATCATTAATAATGGCCATATAATAGGAATCATAAACAATAAGAAAGATATAGAGGTTAATATCAATGAAATATAAACGCTCTTTTTCCTAGATTGTAAATCAGCGACTCTCCCTCCAATAACAGCTCCAAAAATAACTCCTAATCCAATGATAAACGCAATTAAAGCTTGTGGAGCATATAAATTCTCTTTGGTAGGATCACCAATGAGATCTAAGGAAGCCTCCGATGCCGTGACTAACCCCCATTGGAGTAATATAAAAAGCGGTACCAAAACAAATACCACTCCATCACAGAATGCATTCAAAATAGAGAAAGCATATACTTTCCAATTCTTACGTTTGCCAAAAATTATTTTAAGATTCTCAACGGCATTTACCTGTAAAGTCTTTACTCTCTCTTTGACTATTAATGTAGTAAATGAAAAAATCATCATAGCTATACCTAATCCTATGAAAACAAACTCTACACCTACATTCATAAGTAGTATTATAAGTACTAATAATGGTCCACCAGCTATTATACCTACAGATCTAAAACCCCAACAAATTCCTTGAACACGACCAAGCCTTCCTTTTGGGTACAAATCTAAGATTAGGCCATCAATGGCTGTATCTCCCATAGCAACTCCTATTACAATTAAGACTCCTAGTATTGTTAATAAGCTCATAGCATTACTAGCAGTTAAAACGAAGGGAAATAATATCCAAATCAATCCTGATATAATTGAAGGCCCTATTATCCAAGGTTTTCTTCTACCTAAATTTTTGAAACCTATTTTATCAGAAAGAATACCATATATAAATTTAACACCAAATGGAAGTAGAACAATCGACATTATGGAAGCAATTGCTCCTGCATCTACAGGTGCTGGAAATATTAAATAGAATAGATATATAGGAATTATGGTAGTAAACATAGATTGATTAATTCCTTGTACAAAATAATTAAGCGAAAAAATCCCAATATATGATCTCTTTAATTCTACATCACTTTTTTCCATAGAAATAACCCAAAAATTAACTTTAAATTTTAAAATTTTGTAATTTAAAATGTAGTTTGTTTTTATAATTAATAAGTTTAATGTTTCAAATCTTCAATGCTTATAAGTCTTAATGTCTTCTCAATCATAAAAAAGAGTCCTATAGCTACTTAATGGAGTGCTTTATAAGATATTCTAATAATATAATTAAATTATGAATTTTTTTATCAATTAAATTTTAATAATAAGAGAATAATTTAAATGACAGATAATCTTTGGTATAAGCTTTCACGGGTAATTGTGAAAGCAGGAAATATGCCATTTCCCATAACTGATACTTTAATTGAATTATTAAGCCATGTTTTGAATAAGGAGCAAGCTGAATTCATTATTAAAGTTTATAATCGGAAACCTAACATGAATCTTGAAGAAATAAAGAAGAAATCAGATTTAGATAGCAAATCTTTGATGAATTTCTTAGATAATCTTCAGTTTAAAGGCGTAATTGTTGGCACAGAAAGTAAAACTTCAGGAATGACAGTTTATAGATTACAACCTCCCTTTCCTGGCATGTTTGAATTTCAACTGATGCGTCCAAAGAATGGACCACACGAAAAAAAGCTTGCTTATTTGTTTAATGAATTATTCAAAGAAATGGGACAACTTACATCTAAGAACTATGATTCCATGGTTTTTCAATTTAAAAATTTTCCAGCGATAGATCACGTTATTCCCGTAGAAAAAGAAATAGATTCGGGATCAGACATTGTTTTATCAAGAGTAGATGTAAAAAAGATTATAGATAAACATGACAATATTGCTGTAGCCTTATGTTATTGTCGTCATGAAAAAGATTTAATCGATGAGTCGTGTAAGTTAGATGCTCCAAGACAAAATTGCTTTCTTTTTGGTAAGACTGCGAAATTTTGCATTGAAAAAGAATTTGCAAATGCTATTACAAAGGAAGAAGCCTTAGAACTATTACATGAAGCAGAAGATGTTGGATTAATCCACAAAGCATTTCATATTCATCAAGATCCAGAGAGAGATTTAGAGGCTATATGTAATTGTTGTAATTGTTGTTGCGGTGTATTTCAAATGTATGATAAAGGAGTAGCACCATTTCATACGATATCTAATCATCTAGCTGAAGTTAATGAGGAAGATTGTATTGGGTGTGGCACATGTGAAAAAAAATGTCCAATGAACACCATTATTATCGATGATAATTTAGCAGTTGTTAATAAAGAGAATTGTATTGGGTGTGGTGTGTGTGCTCATCATTGTCCTGAAGAAGCAATACACCTGAAAAGAACTGTTCCAAGAGATGTTTTTATTCCACCTAAAAAAGTAGAAACTTGATTATTTAATTTAAAACTTTAAATTCTCGCACTTTTAATAAGTGAGTCCAAAATTGGTTGTAAAAATAGAATATCATTGTAATAATGAAGTTTTAGAATGGCAATGGGCATCCGATAATGAAATAATGCCATACCCTTATTGGACTTCCTGCTATTTACTAGATGGTTTATTAATTGACTCTAGTGCACCAGGAGCAGAAAATGATCTCAAAGCATTTTTACAGTCACTATATCCTGATCAAATGATCGATAGATGCTTTATTACACACACTCACGAAGATCATGCGGGGGGTGCTTATATGCTAAATAATGAATTCGGAATTCCGATTTATACCAGTAAAAAAGCTATTGAATTATTACAAAAAGGGAACACTTATCCTGATTATCGTCAAGCTGCTTGGGGCCCAAAATTACTTCCTATTAAAGCAAAAATATTGGAGGTACCATTAATTACTAAATCAAAAAAATACGAATTTAACCTTTTTCCTATGGCTGGGCATGCACCAGAATTAGTTGCTCTAATTGAAAGAAATAAACAATGGGCGTTCGTTGCTGATGCTGTACAACCAAAATATAAGATGATATTCGGTAAAAATAGTGATATACAAGAAGACATTTCAATTATTTACCAATCTCTTTGTAATTTATATGATTATACAGAGGGGATGAAAAAGTTATTGATTTTTTCCGCAGGTAATGGCGTGTTTAAAGGAAGAGAATTCCTTTTAAATAAGATGGAAGAAATCGAAGATTTAAGAACTCGAACTCATGAACTTAATAGAAAATACGAGGAAGAAGGTATCTCTGGAAAAAAAATTTTAAGAAAAATAATAAAAAATCTATTTGGAGGAGAAAGCATTATTAGTCGATTAACGCGAGGGGCTCTCTCCCGAGAAAATCTTGTTATTTCTTTATTAAAATGGAAAAAATAGAGTAATTATTTATATTATAAGTGGTTTGGAATTCTAATTTCTAAATCCGAGATTGGATAAGAATAACAAGGATGAAAATAATTAAACTTTATATCAGCTGCTCTTCTCCAATCACTTATAGGACTTACATATATATCTCCTGAGATTAACAGTGAACGACAAAATCCACATTCACCTGAACGACATTTTGATGGTGGTGCAAGATTTACTCTTTCTAAAGCAACAAGAACAGACTCAGTAGTAATTGCTGGGATTTCTTTTGTAGACTCATTAATATGAACCTTAATTTTGAATGTCTTTTCAATGAGTTCCTTTGGAAATCCAGGAAAATCCATAATATTTTTAATCTCACCAAAAACCTCCCTTCGAATTTTTTTATGTGATAAATTAAAGCTTTTTAATTGATTTTCCACAAACTCATACATTATTTGAGGACCACAGATAAAAAATGTGCTTATTTTTAAATCACAATATTTTTCAATTAATTGTGCTGTAATAAAACCAGTTTCACAACCCTCTAAAGATGGTTCTTCACAACTTAATATATATACAACTTTTATTTTATCAGGGTATTCTTTCTCAAGTTTTTTAAACTCCTTATAATAAATTATGTCATCTTCTTCACTGCTACCGTAAAGAATTGTTAACTTGGCTTTAATAATTCCTTCTATAATTGCTTTTGCCATTGAACGAAAGGGAGTAATTCCTGAACCTCCAGCAATACCTACTAATTGATTTGAGTCTCTTAATGGCTCATAATAAAAGAAGCCTTCAGGACCAGAGCTTACTACTTTTGTACCGACTTTCCAGTTCTCCCAAATATAATTCGTTAAAAATCCATGTTCTTCTTTCCGAATTGTAATTTCATAGAAACCTTGCTGAGCATCTTTAGGTGATGATGCGATTGAATAAGGACGAGTAATCTCCACTTCATTTACTTTTACTTTTAAACTTAAATACTGACCAGGTCTGAAATAAGCAAGTTTTTTTGTATTAGATTCAGGATCAGGTATTAGTTTAAACATTTTTGCAGATTTTGTCTCATTTCCTATTTCATTTATAATCAAAAATTGTCGCTCTGGATGTAATGACCTTGCAAGAATATTTATAGGATCTGTTATGATTGGTTTGTTAGAAGCGTTTTCGATCCTTTTCTTTCTGTTTGGTACAAGCTTCATAAAACTATATAAATCTTTAGTATTGCTTTTAACAGTAATACTAAACTTATCTTCATCACTAGTCATTTTTTACCCTCACCTTTATTGTTAATTCATTTAATACTAGTAGGGCTGCAATCTCACCATCCTTTAAAGCACTACTATATCCATGACATCTTCTTCCAAAGCCACCAGCAAATTCTAATCCTTTAATATAATTATGATCTCCCATCATCATTAATCGAGGTACTAAAGAATCCCAAGATTCAGGTTCATAGCCATATACTACTCCATTAAAGGTACGAGTATATCTTGCGAACGTTTGGGGTGTTGCTACTTCAATCTCCTCAATATGGTCTCTTATTGAAATCCCCAAAGCATTTTCAAAATCAGTTATGAGTCCATCAGCTATTCTATTTTTAGTATCAACGTAATCTTCAGGCTTTATATCTTTCCATGCTTCTGGTCTAAAAAGAGTAGTAATATATATAATTGAAGTGTCTGGTGGGGAGCAATCTGGTATTGCAACATTTAAACATACAGTAGCTTGACCTTTTGGAATACCAAGTCCATTCCATTGTTCATAAAGATTTTCAGTATTCATGTCATCCATAATAAAATAACTATATTCTTTTATCCCTAATTCTTCAGCAGAAGCATTAAGTCCTAAATATACTACAAAAGCGGAAAGACCATGAATTCTGGAGTTCACTTCTCTATATGCAATTTCGGGGACTTCCGATTTTGGATAGATTAATTTATTATAAACTAACGTTTGAGAAGCATTTGAAATCACATAATTTGTATTAATCCTTTCACCTTTAGAGGTTTCTAATCCTATGACTTTACCATCTTTTACTAAAATTTTCTCTACTCGAGTATTATACATAATGTGTCCTCCCAATTCTCTTATTCTTTTGTCAAGGGCTAAAGTAAATTCAGTTGAACGAAACTTTGGTATGTATGCACCTCTTTCAATGTAAGTATTTACCATTGCAGCAAAGAGGGTAAAATTGATTCTACTCATAGGAAGTCCTAAATAACACCAATATGCATTTAATATATCTTGTGCTTTTTTAGGAATGCCTAATGCCTCTTCCACATCTAAAGCAGAATAAGCTGCAGTCTTGAGAAAATTAGAATGTTCTTTAATCAAAACTGTTTGATCTGGCTTTCCTCTAGACTTACTTATATATGTGAAAGCATCTGATATATCCTGAGCAATCTTAAAAAAATTTTCTACTGATTCTCTACTTCCTGGGACATGTTTTTCAATCTCATTAAGAAAATTTTCTATTCCAAAAGGCATGGTTATATCAAAATCTTTCGTGATTATTCTATATGCTTCCGGAACTTCTAAAAACTCCGCATCAACTCCAAGCTTATCGAATAGGACTCTAATGCCTCCTGGATCAGAAACTGAGCCAAAATCTGCCATTTCATGTAAAGAAGTCTCGAATTCAAATCTTCCTCTTACAAAACTCGAAGCAAAACCACCAGGAAGATTGTGTTGTTCAATTAATAATACTTTTACACCCGCTAAGGCTAATCTTGCAGTAGCAACTAATCCACCGTTTCCCGCACCTATGATTATAACTTTAAAATCTTCACTTTCTTGTTCATTCATTTTAATCCCTAATTTCCTAATATCATTTATAATCAGTATTAATATTCTAAATTAGGTAGAGTTTAAGAATATTAATTATTTACATATTTTTTTGATCTTAATTTGAAATTCAGCATTTATTGTTAAATAAAGGTTTATATTCAAGTATTTAGAAATAATTAATATGATTATACTGATATCTTATAATCTGTTAATATATCTTCTTTTAAGATGCGTTGGTTTTGGAATTGCTGTTGATTTTTATATAACTACAAAAGAATCCAGATTTAAATTAGCCGTTTTAGGATGGGGTTTTTGGGTTATAGCTTCAATTTCATCAGTAGCATCAGGACTTATTGATGATAATAATATTATCGAGCTTCTTCTCTTTCTTAACGCTTTTTTTGTCTCTTTAGGTACCATATTTTACATATGGTTAATCTTTACTTATTTTTTAGAGATTCCGAATAAAATTTTCTACTTTCTGTTAGCTTTTCTTATAATTTTACTCTTAATAACATACATTTTTATTAATTATAAATTAGCTCTAAATTTAGCAGTATTTTCAGTTAGTATTATCTTGCTTAGCGTTTATATTGTACCATTACTGAACTGGAAAAAATTTAAAGAAAGAATGGGGTTAGCACTAAAATGGTATTATATTTTTCTTATAAGCTTGGCAATTTACATTGTTATATCTATTTATATCAGTTCTCAAAACTTAGGATATTATGGAGTTTACAGCTCATATGATATATTTCTATTAATTTTGAATTATTTTACCTCAATACTTTTTTATATTATGTTAATTATTCTATTAATTCATGTAGAATATAATTTTTCCCATAATCAAAGATTTGAATTAAAAGATAAATATTCTCATGATTTGGGAAATATATTACAATTTATTACGGGATATATTGATATAATTTCACAGGAAGATAATTTTCAAAAGAAAGACTTATCAGAATTAAAGAATATATTTAACGCAAAGTGTAAAGAGGCATCTGATATCTTGAGAGAAATAAGACAATTGTAAAATGTAAATTTAATCATCTTATACTTGTTATTTGCTATAAAATTTTGAAACTTAGACCAGATTATTGATAATGATTTCTGATATATCTCCAGAATATTCTGCTGTTCTTCTTATACTCTCAATTATGTAACCTATTGCTATTGAAACTTCTGAATTATTAATAGTATTAAGGCTTATTTTTTCTGTAGCAGCAATTAATTTTTTGATATCTTCAATATTCTCATTCGCTAAGACTAAATTCTTCTGTAGCCACGCATCAAGACTTTTATTCAATAAATCAATTGAAAATTTACTTAATTTCTTAATCTCTTCTTTTAGATTTTTATCTAATTGATGTTTTATAAGAATCAAAACATTTTTAGAAATTTTACTAGCATGATCACCTATCCGTTCCAGAAAACGACTCATTTGTTGATAATGACTTGCCTGTTCTAAAGTTATTCCCATTTTCTGGCAAAGAATAATGTCTCTCAATACGATATGAGCTTGGCGACCAATTAACCAGTGTAATCTGTCGATGTCATCATCTCTTTTAATTACATCTTCTGCTAACTCTTTATTATTGTTTTCTAGAGCGTTTATAGAATCTTCATGCATATCTTGAACAAGGATATACATTCTTTTTATAGTTTTTTCAAATGGCATTTCTTTTGGATTTAGTAAATCCTTGATCACTATGAAATTATTAGACTCCTCAACAATTTCTGGACCAATAGCTATTTGGGTAAAATTTGTTATAGTATCTCTTATAAATGTTTCAAGTTTTTTACTTGACTTAATAATGATTTGAGAAAATCCCATAATATATGTTCCAATTAACACGCGAAATAAGAAATTCTCCTCCTTATAATCGTCGACAATTATTTCTTTAGTTTTAATTATCGTTTCATTATCAATTTGAGGCGTTATTAATAAATTACCGTCAGGTTGGGAAAGTATTCCCAAAGTATCGTTCTTTTCAATATTATGCTTATTAATCCAAACTTTTGGAAGACTGATTATAAAACTGGAGCCCCCCGTTTGTTGTACTTTTCTTGTCTCTATATGAAATGACATGATTTAATTCCAAGTTTTTAAATTATTTAAAAACAATAATCAATATATTTTAATTCTAATCTATATATTCTATATATTTCTTTCTTTTTTTGCTTATTCTTTATCCATTTGTCAGAAAAAATACCTATATTAAATATAGAGATCAGACTTTAATCAAAGATTTTATTAATATATTCAACAATTAAAATAATTTCTAATCTTTTTAAAGTAGTTTATTATGAATTTAGTTAATAAATTGCCAGACTTTTTAATTAAACCTATCGGGGAAATTTCAAAAAAATTTTTGAACCTTGGAATTAAATCATTTAAAGAAGCTTGTGATTATATCCATAAAGTTGAATACGGTTATAATAGTACATACGAAGAGAGAATGATTTTATTTAAAGAAAATAAAGGGACTTGCACAACTAAACATGCTGTAATTGCTGGTTTAGCTGAAGAACTCGATATACCTATTTATAAGCACGTTGGAGTCTATAAGTTTACAGAAGCTACCTCTAATGGAACAAATACTATTCTAAGAAAATATAAGATCCCGTATATACCGATGGTCCATTGTTTTTTGGTATATAAAGATTTAAAATTTGATCTAACTGAAGGTAATTGTAATGGAAAAAATACCAGCATAGATGATTTTATTTATGAGGAAAAAGTAGATGCTTTTATTAGTAGAAAGAATGAATATCTAATTCTTAAAAAAGTGTTAAAAGAATTTATCTTACCTTCTAAGGAAATGGAAGGGATCAAGGAAAGAACACTTTTAAAAGCGAGAGAGGAAGCAATTAATCTTTTAAAAGAGAATGTAATAAGACAAAAAAATTTGAAGAAAATATAAATAACTTCTAAAATAGGTTCAAATTCCTTTTTCACTAGTTAATAGAACCATTATGTAATCTGCAACCCCCTCAATTGAGTCAGAGATTGCTTCAAGAATATCAAAAATATTTCCTACTGTGAATATAGTGAAGAAATTGACATCATAATGAGTTTGCTGAAGACTTTTCCTCAGTTTAATGTTCATTAAGTCAACTTTATGTTCATGCTGATTTATTTCTCTAGCTATATCTTTTATTTTTTTTCTATCTTGCACTAAATCTATAACAATTTTATCTAAAAACTCTCCACACTGAACTGTAGTTGTCATAATTTCACTAATCAAATTTAAGGTTTCATCACTACTCTGCTCCCAAAATTTAACTGGTACAGTGCCAATTCTTCTAGCTACCCCAGTACAGCAATTTGCAACATCATCCATTCTCTTGACTAAATGTGAAAGATTTTGCCTTACGCTAGGATCTAATTCTCCTCTGGAGATATCTTGTTGTATTGTTCTTCTTAACTTATCTGCCTCTCTTTCAAGTACATCAACATTATGAAAAATATCATATGATTTATCGAGATTCTTCTCTTTAAGAAGTATTTGCAATCCTTTATCTAACTCCCTAACGCACTCCTGTACTTTTTTGGCATGACTTATAGTTTTTTCTAAAGCATTTAGTGCAGTTTCTCGTTTCAAATATTCAATTAAAGAACCCATTTTCTAATCCTTTTTTATTTCTTATTTTATAATCTATATAGAATATATAGAAATATATATCTTTTGACATCTAATTAATTTATTATGATAATCCAATTGAACTTAATATAAAATATACAAATCCTGCTAATAAAGCGGCAGCTGGAAATGTTAACAACCAATAAACTCCCATTTTACCTAAACCTTTATAATCTACTTCCTTTTTTTGAGCAAGGCTCATCCCAACAATGCAGAAAACAATTACATGACTATGTGAAATTGGAACGGCAAAAAGTGTGGCAATCATCAAAATTATAGCAGAACTCATCTGGATAATAAACCCCTCACTTGGACGTGTGTCTATCATATGAGATGCGAGATTTTTTATCACATAACGAGCTGCAAAATAAATACCAAGAAAAGAAAATATTGCACATAAAACTGCAAAAGTAAAGTACATAGCATTAGTAATAGAATTATTTTCTCTAAGGCCTAAAAGGATGCCCAAGGCTTCTCCTGAATTTGCACCTACCCACATTTCTGCAAATAAAACAGCAACCAATAAAAACCATTTAAAGGTTTTTTCAGATTTTTCAATTTGATTTAAACCTTTTAAACGAGATAGAAAAAACTTAGCACTTATTTTAAAAAGAATATATGTTATTAATAAACCTGATACTGGAGATATAAACCAGCTTAAAACGACGTCTCTTAACTTATCATAATTAAAAGCTGTTGTAATATCAATTCCTCCTTGAAAGATTGCATATATGATAACAACACCAAAGATGCTTCCAATTAACGAGTGAGTACTACTTAAAGGAATACCAGCAAAACTTCCTAATACTAACCATATAATGCTACTTATTAGTACAGCTAAAAGCATATAATTAGTATATTGTGATTCTAAGCCTTCTCCTAAAAGACTTTTACCTACAGTTTCTGGAACAAATCCCCCACTAAAAAGAATCATACCCCCACCTATCGCGATACCACCTAAAATTAATGCTATTTTAAATTTTATAACACCAGCACCAATTAAAGATGCAAGTGTTTCATCATTAGCACCAATACTGAAAGCTAAACCAACAGCCATCATTATTAGAACTATAACTATGATTATACCTATATCATCAGCCATGGTTTTAATAAATTTTCCAATTTTAATCAAAAATTAGATATTTTGTAGCAAGGAATTGAATATATTCAGAAAAATTTTTTATGTGGTCTGCTAACATCATGATATCTTCAACTAATTCTTTTAGATAGATGAATGTTCGAGATAAATAGTCCATATCATAATTATATAGACGATTTAATAATTGCCATTCCTCATTTCGCATTTTTCTCCGTTCTTCTTTTATATCTTCACATATTTCATGAGATTTACTCAAATCTGTTCCAATTGATTTTACCGCAAGAGCTAAATTGTTAGAAATTATTTTTAAAGATTTTAAAATACTCATAATGTGAAGTTTAAATTGTTGATCAGGAAACACAGCTTTATAAAGAAGCATTTTATTCGCAAGAAATTCTCCAATATTTTTAATATCATTTATCTTATTAAATAATTTCAATCTATCCGCTTTAGAGAACATCAATTTTGACTTGAATATTTTTGATTCAAATGCCTTTTTAATTTGAACTTCAGTATTAGTATCTATTACATAATTCATATATTCCTTGAACTTAGGAAAATTTTCTTTAACAAGAAATTCAATACCTTCTATAAGTTTTAAATTCTGTTCATTTATATTATCCATAAATAATTTTGTTAATTCATCTATGCTTTGTTTTTTAAATTCTGGATCTTCGATTTTATTCATCTTCTTTAAAGTTCTTTTTTATATTCTATATATAATATATTTTCCCTTAATTTTCTATATATAGATTAATTTATTTGATGATTTATTAATCTCTGAATATTGATCAAAAAAAATTGCGCAAATTGATTTTTTCTAAAGAATATCTATTAAAAACGGATTAAGTTTTGAAAAATAATTTAAAAAAATGGATAAAATTTAGTTTATTAAATAAAGAACTTCTGGTTTTCCTAATTTAACTTTTAGTTTTCTTAGCTACTGTCAACATAATTATATAATCTGCAACATCTTCAGCGTTATCACTAATTGCCTCCATTGTTGATATGCAATTATAAATTACAATAGCACTATATGGATTTATATCTGAATTGTTCGAAACTAAACTTCTATTAATTGCGTAACGCTTTTCATCACATTGATGTTCTAAAATATTAACCTCTTCACCTAATTCTTGGATTTTTAATTCTTCTGCTTTTAAAAGTTCATTTACCATTAAATTAACTTTTTTAACTGCCTCTATAGAAATTTTTGAAATATCTAAAATATTTTTATGTGTATCTTCTCCCAAACTCATAAAATCTTTATGATTCATAGAGATTAGAATTCTTGAGCAGGCATTCGCAGCATTGGCAATATCATCAATTCTTTTAACTAGACGCATTAAATTCTCTCGAATTTTGGACGGGAGTTCTGCTTGTGATAGCATATTTAGAATATTTCTACGTATTCCATCTGCTTGATGCTCTAATTCATCAACTCTGAAAAATACTTTTAAAGCTAGATCGATATTTTTCTCTTCAAGAAGAAATGATAAACCTTTATCAAATTCAACAATACATTCAAGAACTTTCTGAGTATGAACTAAAGTTAAATTAATTGCATTTTCTTCATTGCGAGATTTGAACCATTCCATTAAAGAACTCATTAAGTTTCTCTCTTTATTTTGTAATTTTTCCTTTATATTTTATTTATTTTATTCTAATTTTAATACTTCTTTTATAATTTCCTCACCAGGATATTTGAAAACGATCCCTAATTCTTTTGGGAAATATATTGTTACTTCTGAATTTTCCAAAAATGAATTATGAATTTCATAGGTTGCTGGTATAGTAACAATAATCAATTTTTCTTTTTTCCCTATCCTGATAAGAACTTCAAATCGGTAAAATACTCCCATAAATTTACGACGAAGTATTTTTCCAAGTATTGCATTTTTTTTTTCACGAACTCGATTTCCAAGTCGAATTTTCATATGATTAGCTCTAATTACTAAAAGTACTTTATCTCCATGTTTGATCTTATTATATAATGATTCTTTTAAATAGCCAGCAAAGGTTTCAATAAAACCTATATCTATTGGTATAGGAACCGATTCTTCATGAATTTGATTAAAAAATTTGTCTCCTTGTTTTGATTTATTTGAAATATCCCAAGTAGGTTTATCTTTTTTGGTACATATCCCTTCAAAATAGTTTATTTCACTCATGAAGTTAGCTACAAATAGATTTTTAGGGTGATAGTAAATTTCCTGGGGATTTCCAATTTGAACAATTTTACCTTCATTAATAACAGCTATTCTATCAGCTACCATCATTGCTTCTTGTTCCTCGTTTGTAACATGTATTACTGTCAGTTCTAATTCATTAGATTTTGCCATCATGAGTAATTCTCTTCTTAGACTCATTCTAAGTCCTGCATCAAGCGCTTTCAATGGTTCATCTAAAATCAGCAATTTAGATTGCTCAAGATTTAATAAGGATCGACATAATGCAACCCTTTGTTTCATTCCACCACTTAATTCGTCTGGGTATGCATCATTCCTCCCTGTCAATAATGTCATCATTAATACTTGTTCAACCAAGATTTGAGTTATTTTAGGATCTCTAGCATGAGTTCGACCACTATAAGAAACATTCTTAACAATATTCATATGAGGAAATAAAGCATAATTTTCAAACATAAATCCTATATTCCTCTCCCCTGCGGTTTTATTTGTTACGTCTTTCCCGTCAAAAAGTATATTCCCTTTATCAGGTTTAATAAGTCCTGCGATTACTTTAAGTAAGGTTGTCTTACCTGCTCCAGTTGGACCTAAAATAATAAAATACTCTTTATCCTTAATTTCTAATGTTATATCATCTAATGCCGTAAACTTCCTAAACTTTTTAGTTATATTTTTTAATTCAATTTGTACCATCAATATTTCACCTATGAAAGTGATAATTCAGATAGAAGGTTCTTTGGAGTTTTAAATACATGAATGTCGTCCTTATGTATGCCAACTAATATTTTTTGACCAATAGTAAAATTTTCTTCAAAATTCCCTGGTTTTATTGATATAAATTTATCACCATTATCTAATGTTAAATAAAATCTTTTTGTTGCACCAATAAACCTTGATACTTCTAAAATTGCATTAAATAATTGCATTTTTGACCAATCATATTGACTACTATTAAAATCATAATTCTCTGGAAATAAATATACGTCTTCATAACGAAAAGCGATAACAACATTTTCATCTAAATTAAATCTTTTGTTTAAATTATCGCAATTTAATTCTGGACCCCCCAATCGTACATTTACTTGCATTTCATCATGCTCGAACAGTTTAAGTACAAAACCTTGAAGAAAATTTGTTTCACCTAAAAAGTTTGCGACAAATATACTATTTGGATTTTCATATAATTCATAAGGGGTTCCCATCTGAAGAAGTCTTCCTGCTCTCATAATAATTATCTTATCTGCTATGGACATCGCTTCTTGTTGATTATGGGTAACATGAATAGCCGTAAGACCTAAATCTTTTATTAAATTTCTTAATTCATGACGAAAAACTTTGGAAACCTTGGGATCCAGTGAACCCAGTGGTTCATCCATAATTAGTATTTTTGCACCAGTCGCTATAACTCGAGCAATTCCTAATTTCTGCAAACCAGGATTTCCAAATATTGTTGGATATTCATCTGCATAACCTAATAATCCAACTTTGTTTAATGCTTTTTCAGCTTCATTAATAATATATTCATCCTTATATCCACGCATTTCTAATCCAAATGTTACATTTTCCCATACTGTTAAATGATTAAAAATTTCAAAGTGCTGAAAAATAAACCCCATATCTCTATCTTCGGGGGGGATACCTTTAACATCTTTTCCATTTATTAAAATTGTTCCTTTAGAAGGTTCCTCAAGGCCAGCAATCATTCTAAGTGTTGTGGTCTTTCCACAACCTGTAGGTCCAATCAGGAATACATAATCTCCATCTTCAATTCTTACAGATACATTCTCTACAGCAAGAACTTTTCCATTATTAAATGATTTTGAAACATTACTTAATTCAATTGTTGGAACTCTATGACTCACCTCTTCTTTTTATTGCTCTTAAAGCAAAAATTAGGAATGCACTAAAGATTATTACAATAACACTGGCAAAAATTGCACTTGCATAAGCATTAGCTTCAACCCAATCGACAATAAGCACTGGTACTGTTCTTATATTTCCCATTACTACAATTGTTGCACCTGTTTCGCCTAATGACCTAGTAAATACCATGATACCTCCTGCTATAATGCCCTGTTTTATATTAGGTAGAGTTATTTTTCTAAATACTGTAAGGTTTGATGCACCCAATGTACGAGCAGCCTCTTCAACTCCTTTATTTGAGCTTTCTAATACACCTATTATTGGACGGACCATATAAGGGAATGTAAAAGCGATATGAACGAATAAAATCATAAAAAACCCTGATTGGAATAATCCTAATCCTGCTGGTCCCCAAAATAGAAATGTAGCAAATCCTAAGGCTGCTGAAGGAATAGCAATGGGTATGTCTAAGATAGTATCTAAAAATGTTATTACTTTACCCCATTTTCGTTTCGTTATTATAAAAGCAAAAGGAATACCAAAAATAAGATTTATACAAACAGCTAGAGCGCCAATACTTATTGAATATATAAGACTAGTATAGAGATATGCCCACTTATAATCTTGACCTAAGAACATCTCACCAATTAAATCTTCACTAAATATTTCAACTATTATATAGAAAGCAG
>JBHLNK010000063.1:0-21820 GCA_048941625.1 Promethearchaeota archaeon
CATATATCGCTCCTTCTAAGTTTTTTGAATAACGATAGTAGGTTAAAGGTGTAGCTGCTTCTGCTACCTCTATATGACTACGAATATCTGGAATCATTGTTCTTTCTACTAAGTCAACCATCTTATCTGCTATATGATCTTTAATTTTAAAATATTGATCAGCAGATACAGATTGCCATAACTTCCCCATTTGTAAGGTTGTAAGAACAAGTTGAGTTGTTCCTGGAGGTGAGATATCATCATAAATATGATTATAACATGCAGCCACCATATATTTTGGTGGTTCAAGTTTAGTAAATGTTTCATAAGCATTGTCTAAATCATCAGTTTCATTAATAAAGGTTTCATGAGTCGTTAATCCTAATTCTTTATAAGAAGCATTCAATCCAATATAAACTGAAAATCCTGATGGTCCAATTTCAGGAGCATATATTTGTTTTTTATAACTGTCTGGAACAATTTCACCAGGAAGCATTTTCATTGTTGTGCAAATTGGATTAACGTTTGAAATTACTGCTTTAGAAAGATATATATCACCATTTAGAAGTTCAACACCAATAACCTTTCTATTTTGAGTAAGAATCCGATTTACTAAACTATTATATCTTATATCGCCACCTAATTCTTCAAAAGCTTTTACCATACCTGATGTAAAAGCGTGAGAACGCCCGATTGGAAATGCAGCACCCCATTTTAGATATGTAATTAACATAGCGATGAAAGCATAGGCATTTAATCTAGATGGAGGAAGTCCGAGATAACCCCATAATTGTGCTATAACCGCCACTAAACGTTTATTTGTAAAAAATTTGTTAAATACTTCTTCTAAAGTAAGACCAGAAACTCTCACTAACCAAGGGTGTTCTTTAAGAACTTCCGCTGGTGAATATTTACCTCTTCTTCTTACCATAAATTCAATACCAGCTAAAACTTTTTGGCACATTTCTATAAAATCTTCAATACCTTTCTGTTCAGTAGGAAATAGTTCAATCAATTTCTCCTTATATTCTTCTACTCCAATAGGTAAAACAACATCATATCCATCTAAGAAAATACTTCGATAAAACTCAGGAATTTGTTTGAATTGAATTTTATCAGGAAATGCACCTATTCTTTCTAAAAAGCGATACAAACTTCCCTTATTATCCTCTGTTCCAAAATCACTTAATTCATGTAAAGCGCCCTCAAATTCATACCTCCCTCTCACAAAGGAAGTTGCAAATCCTCCTGGTACATTATGTTTTTCCAGAAGTAATACTTTTTTACCTAAAGAAGCAAGTTGACATGCAGCACCGAGTCCTCCAAGTCCAGCTCCAATAATAATAACAGGATAGTTGTCGATAACCCTACTTTTGTCATAAATACTATCATTCATAAAAAATAATTCTATTAGATAACTTTTAAAACTATAGATTTTAAACCATGTTTTTTAACAAATAAGAAAAAAGTAAAGAGAAATCTTTCTATTTCATTAGCAATTTTAATTATCGCCCGATAAATACGGGATCTCTCTTTTCCTTGATAGCTCTCATAAATTCATTGAAATCTTTTGAAGCAAAAGCTTTTCTTAAACCTCTATTTTCTAAGTCTAAAGTTCTTTCTAAAATATCTCGAAAGTATGCATGCATGGTTTTTTTCATCAATTTTAATGCTAAAGTGGCACCTTTAGGCGGTATAAGTTTTATGGCTTGTTCTCTCGCATATGGTATTAGTTTTTCAGGCGGTAGAACTTTGTTTACCAGATTAAGTTCAAGTGCTCTTTGTGCAGTAATTTTTTCACCAAAAAAACAAATTTCTTTTGCTTTTTGAAAACCGACTAGTAGTGGTAAAAGAAATGAACAAGCAAATTCTGGAATAATCCCATTTTTTGAGAAAAAAAATCCTAACCAAGCATCTTCTGACATGTAAATTAAATCTGCACATGCTAAAGGCATTGTAATACCTCCTCCAATAGCCATACCATTTATAGCAGCTAATACAGGTTTATTAAAGTTCCAAAATTTCATGCATATTTTTTTTTGAGCAATATCCATAAGATCAATTTCAGGATATTTTTTCATATTTTCCATCATTTCTGGTTTAAAAAAACCTCCAGATGTGAAAGCATTTCCCCTTGGGTCTCCTGTAAGAATAAGAACTTTAGCATTTTTATCTTGTTCCATATCTTCTAAAACATAATATAATTCCAGGAAACTTATGTAAGTTACAGCGTTCCTTGCTTCAGGTCTTGAAATTGTGGCAGTACATATACCATTATCTTCTTTTTCATAAATAATATCTTCAAAATCTTCTATTCGCATAAGTAAAATTAGTTTTTATTTTAATAATAAATAGATTTTTAATTTTACAATATTTAAACCTTATTTCACTATAAATAATTAAAAAAAAATAAAAAATTCAGGGTTTATTTGGTTTTTTCTTCTCGTAATGCCTTCTTTAAAACCTTACCAACCATTGTCAAAGGAAGTTCTTCTCGGAAATCCCACATTTTGGGAACTTCATATTTAGCGAGATTTTCTTCGGCATATTTCATAATGTTATTTTTAACTTCTTCAGTTGCTTCAACACCTTCTTTCAGTTGCACAACAGCTTTTACAATTTCGGCACCCGGTCTATCAGGATTAGGAACTCCAATTATTGCCAGTATTTGAATATCTGGATGTTTTGTCATTACTTCTTCAACATGAACACTATATACTTTAAATCCACTTACAATTAACATATCTTTTGTACGATCTACGATTTTCAAATAACCATCTTCATCAAAAACGCCAACATCACCTGTGTGGACATAACCATCCTTATCAAATGTCGAAGCGGATTGTTCAGGTTTATTATGATATTGTTTAGCACAGGAGGGTCCTTTCACCAGAATTTCACCTGGTTTTCCAATTTCTTTTATTTTTTCTCCTGTTTCTGTGTCAATAAGTTTAATATCTGTATCTGGCCAGGGTAATCCAACAGTTCCTATTCTCTTTTTTCCATACATTGGATTTGCAGTAACAACAACAGCAGTTTCAGTCATTCCATATACTTCAACAAATTTATTTTCTGAATGAAATTGTTTTTCAAATTCTTTTATAGCTTCTGGAGGGAAAGGAGCGGCACCACTCACATATAGTGTAATATTATCTAATGTTTCTTTGGGGATCTTTTTTGACATTGGATTATTCTGGACCATTAAAAATAAAGTTGGAACGTTTCCAAAGCTAGTAGGCTTTTTATCGATGATTTCTTTTATAATATGGTCTGTGTCTCTTGGATTTGCAATTAATGTCTGCGAACCTCCTAAATATACTAAAAACAAACCAATAAGGAAACCTGCTACGTGAAAGAAAGGAAAAGCTGAAAGAAGTACTTCCTTACCTTTCTCTCTATCGAGCCAAATATCAAATTGATGAATATTAGACATCAAATTAGTATGGAGGATTTCCACACCTTTAGGAAGACCTGTTGTACCACCAGTATATTGAATTAATGCTAAATCCTTTTTAAGCTCAATATCAAATTTTTTTAAATCAATTTCAGTATTTAATGCATCCAGAAAGGGAACTACAGTTTTTCCTGGCCATGGGATAATTTTTCCTTTAGGGATTTTTTTAATCAATTTTCCCATAAACACTTTAAATCCCCCAAAACCCATGAATTCTGATACATTAGTAGGAATTATTACTTTTAGATCATTTAACCGGTTATATATTTTGGAAAAAACTTTTTCATGAAGAATATCCATGGTTACTAAAAATTTAGCACCTGAGTCTTTCATTTGATAGACCATTTCTTCAGGACTTAATAGTGGTGATAATCCAGTAACAACACCACCAGCTATATATGTAGCATAAACAGAAAATAAGTATTGAGGAGAATTTGGAAGGCAAACTGCTAAAACATCACCTTTACTCATCCCATTTTTTTGCAGAAATGTAGCAAGTCTTTGGGAATGCTCTAATATTTCTTTAAAAAGAAAAGAACGATCCATAAAATGTATTCCTACTTGATCTGCATATTTAGTCATTGCATTGGTTAACATTGTTCCGAGATCTTCTGTTGGATAAGTTAAAGTTGCGGGGACATGTTTATCATAAGATTTCAACCAAAATTTTTCACTATTCATTTGTTGACTCATTCTTTTTAACACTCTATTGGAAATTTTTTATAAAATTAAAGTGATTAATTATTTACTATCAATTTGAATGTTTATAAAAATTAACATTTTTTTCATCAAAAGTAAAGTTATCTCTACTTAAAAATCAGAGATATCTTCTTATTAGTTGATGATTTGATTATTCAAAATAGCACTATAACTGAGTACTCATTTTGAAAAATTAAAAGAAAAAAAGTAAAGAATTAATAAGGTTAAAGTAATTTATATAACTGTCTTAAGGTCATACTCATAATATACTGTTGGATTTGTCGTGTCCCTCCTCCAATTTCTTGAATTCTTGTTATACCTAATAGATCTTGCATCAATGTATTATCACACACACCTGCTCCTCCCATAAGATTTGCACATTCATATGCAGTCTTTTGAGCCAATTTAGCACTTATCGATTTCAATTGAGATGCTGTTGCCATTAAGGCAAGACTGAATTCTTTAGGGAGAGTCCCAAATTGTTCCACTTTCTTATCAACCATTTCGCATACATGCAAGGTGGATAAAGTAAGATTCATTGTTTCAGCCCATAAATCTGACAGAGGAAATCCTACTCCTTGATATTTCAATATCTCTTGGTCGAATTGCTTCCTCATATTAGCATAAATTACAGCATGAGTAACTGCATTCCAAGCTTCTGCTGTATTAAGAAGTACAATTCCTAATCTTTCAAGATTAAGGCCCTCAAATAAATGTTCTCTTCCTTGACCTGGTTTCCCTAAAACATAATCAGGTGGAACTTTTAAATTAGTAAAAGTTTCTTTGCCAAGATGCATTCTTGGAGTCCATGGAACATTAATCCTCTCTACTTTCCAACCCTCCCAGGTAGTATCTACTAAAAACTGACCCATTGTATTTCCACTATTTTTTTCAGAAACAGCATACACAATTGCCCAATCTGCCTTTGGACCATTGGTCTGGTAAATTTTTTCACCATTTATTATAAAACATCCGTCATCTTGTTGATCACATGTCGTTAGCATATGCACAGCATCAGACCCTCTCTCAGGCTCTGTAATACAAATACAACCATTTTTCTCTCCTGTAACTAATTCTTTTAAAGCTTTCAACCGAATCTCAATATCCTCATGATGTAGCAATAACGGATTAATAGCTAAAACATTTGCACCCATTCCCATAGTAAATTGAGGATCAAAGAAATCCGAGGCTAAACTTCTCATAAATTCAGCCATTAATCCATAAGGTTCAAAATTCAAGTCAAAAATGTCGAATTTGTTTATTCGAGTAACTAAACCTTCTTTTCCAGCATCTGGAATCCATTCATAAAAATCTTCATTATGAGTTATACTATTCTTCTTTTCATAATTAATAAAATACTTTTGAGCCTTCTTTAGAAAATCAAAATGCTCTTTCGGCAGATAAGACATTAAATTATAATTTAAGAATTTGTATCGGTTCTTTAAAGAAAGTTTTTCAAGTATTTCATCATTTATACATTGCACATTTCCTTTTTGAATGACCAATTAACTCAACTCTATAAATTTAAAAAATTTTCTTTGAGTGGTATTATTGAACATATTTCTTAAAATTATTCAATAATTCTTTGAAAAGCAATTATTAGGATTTAGACGTTTTCAAAATTATAAATACTACAAATCATATTATTAATCATTATAAATTTTATTAGCAAAAAAAATGTACTAAAATGTCTGAAAAAATAATTGTTGCAAATAAAGGACTTGTAAGAGCAGAATTTGCTTTTTGGGTTGGCCGTTATATGGATAAATTTCTGGAACAGTTTGAAAAGAAGAAAATTATTGGAAATAAGTGCCCAAAATGTGGAGATGTTTTTGTTCCACCAAGGAAGATCTGTGGAAAATGTTTTCAGAAAATAGATTTCGATGATAATTGGGTAGATTTACCAGATACAGGGATTCTAAAAAATTATACCGTAACATACTATAAAATTAATGATAGAGCTAGTAGAAAAGTCAAAAAACCACAAATAATTGGAATGATTCAAATTGATGGAAGTAATACAGCAGTAGTTTATAGGTTACTGGATATTGAACCTGAAGAAGTGAAGATAGGGATGAGAGTTAAAATTCTATGGGAAGAAAAAACTAAAGGAGATCCTTCTGATATAAAAGGATTCACGAGTTTGGAGGGTGAACATTAATGCAGAAAGTAGGTATTGTAGGATTTTATCAAGTAAAATTGTATTCAGATGCAAATTATGGTCGTTATGAAATGATATTTGAAGCTGTGAGAGGTGCTCTTGATAATGCTGGGTTGAAGAAGAATGATATAACGACGGTTATATCTTGTACAAATGATTATTATGATGGCAGAACAATATCAAATGCTTTTGCTGTTGAACCAGGTGGAGCATATTTAGCTGATGAATCAAAAGTGGAGATGGATGGAGCACATGCAATGTTATATGGTTTAATGAGGATTTTATCAGGAAATCATAAATTAGCAGTTATTTGGGGTGGAAGTATGGCTTCATGTTTTCCATATCATTCGGCTAGATTATTTGAAACAGACCCAACATGGGAAAGACCACTTGCTTATGTGAACGATATATCTTCATCAGGTTTTCAAATGAGAGCGTATTTAGAAGAATATGGTGTGAGTAAAGAAGATATTGCTGAGGTTGCAGTAAAAAATAGGAAAAATGCAGCAAGAAACCAATTAGCATTAAAGGAAGCACAAAATCCGAGTTTAACTGTTAAAGATATATTAGAATCTGAAATTTATGCTGATCCAGTTACTGAGTTAATGGTCGCACATCCTTGTGATGGTGTTGCAGCTTTGTTATTAGCACCTGAAAAGCAAGCACTTAAGATTACAGACAATCCTATTTGGATTACTGGTGTAGGTTACAATCAAGAAGCTTATTATCTTGGTGATAGAGATTTATCGAAATCAATATCTATGGAATTAGCTGGTAAAATGGCATATAAAGCTGCCGGTATTAAAGATCCATTAAAAGAAATTGATATTGCAGAGATATTTGAATCATATGCTCATGAAGAATTAATATTAAAAGAAGCACTTGGATTTACTCAAAAGGGAAAAGGAGCAGAATTAAATTCAGAAATTGATGGAGAAATGCCAATTAATCCTTCTGGTGGAGCTATTGGAGGTAATCCACCTTGTGCTACAGGAATAATTAGGATAATTGAAGCCGTTAAACAACTCAGGGGAGAAGCTAATGGATATCAGGTACAAGATGCTAAAAAAGCTCTAGCAACAGGTCAGATGGGTATGTGTGCTCAAAATAATATAGTATATATATTAGAAGGAGGGAATTAAAAATGGGAAGACAAGTTTGTATCGCAAGTGCTGGCTTTAGTGAACATGCTTCAAAAAGATCTGATGTAAGCATGCCTGAATTAGTCAGCGAAGCGATAGAGGATTGCTTAAAGAAAATTCCTAGTGTCAATATTAACGATATTGATGCTTTTGTAAATGGGAATATGCCAGCATTTGAAGGGGCAAATATACCCGAACTATGGATGACTGATTGGATGGGAGCACGGAATAAACCTTTAATAAGAATTACTACTGGAGGAACAACTGGAGGATCAGTAACAATTGGGGGATATTATACTGTAGCTGCCGGTTTACCTGGTATTGATACAGTATTAGCTATTGCTTTTGAACAGCAGTCTCAAGGCGATACTAGTACTGGATTAGCTTCTGTCGCATATGGAGAGATTTCAGTTTTGAATTCATTAGGAATAACGTATGAACAATTAACTCAATTACTTTCAGCTGGAGCTGCAATAGGTGTTGCTTCTTATCAAGCGACAAATTATATGAGAAGAAGTAAAATAACTGAAGAGGATCTTGCAAGGGTTGTTGTACAAAATAGACATAACGCTGCTAAAACTTGGTGGGCTCATTTAAAAATGCCAGATTTAACGATTGAGGATGTTTTAAATACACCTTATATTTCATATCCATTGAGATATGGAATGGTTTGCCCTGCATCTGATGGCGCATGTGCTATGTTATTTACTACTGAAGAAAAAGCAAAAGATTTATGTGATATACCGGTTTATGTTAATGGAGTTGCAAGTGTAGCTAATGAAACAGGAGTATTAGGATATTGTGGAAGTGGAGCTGGTCAGTTAGACACTTCTGAGCAATTAGGGGCAATGAAATCTGCTGAACTTGCATTTAGTCAAGCAAAAATATCTTTTCCAAGAAAAGAAATTGATTATGCTGAAGTTTATTCACCTTTTCCAAATCAGGAGCTTATGTGGGTTGAGAGATTAGGATTATTTGAAGAAAATACAGCTACAGAAATGTATAAGAATGGAGTTACCGCACCTAAAGGAGAATTACCAATTAATTGTTCTGGAGGTGTTAATTCAACAAATGCTATAGGTGCTTCTGCAATGGAAAGGCCTGCTGTAGCTGCACTTCAAATCATGGGTAAAGCAAGTAACCAAGTACCAAAAACGGTCCATACTGCCATTGGTCATGGTTGGGGTGGAGTAATAAATTTAATTACTATGATTGTAATGGGTGATGAACCTGCGAGAAAAATTAAATAATATTATGAGGTAAGAATAATGTCAAAAAGAACCTTAAGAAAATCAATGAATTATATTAAAAAAGATTATGTAAGAACTAGAACAGTACCTGGAAGTTGGTATCTGTCTAATTACAAGTATAAATTTAATATAACTCATTTTAAACCGTTTTTAGATAAATTAAAGGAGAAAAAAGTTATTGGTTTACAATGTTCAAGTTGCAATAGAGTATTTTTCCCACCTAGAATCGTATGTGGTAAATGTATGGTAAAACCAGATCGCTGGGTGGATTTACGCGAAACTGGGAGAGTTGCGTCTTTTACTATAACATACTTAAAAGATCCCGAAACAGGTGAAGTTCTCGAAAGACCAATTGTTCTAATCCAGCAGGATGGTTCAGATACTACATTCACTGCCGAACTAAGTCCTGAAATTGATTATAAAGACACTTATATTGGAATGCCCGTTAAGATCCACTGGGCTGATGAACTTACAGGCGGTTTAATGGATATTGTTTATTATGATCTAGTTGAAGATGATTCAAAGGATTTGGAGCTACGGAAGGATTAATATTTATATTTCTTTCTTTTATTTTTATAATATAAAACTAATTCTGAATATGTTATTTGTTTAAGAATTTATTTAACACATCACTTATTTTTTCAATAGAATATTGAATATCTTCTTCATCAATTCCATAATGGGTTACAAATCTAAGTTTCTCTTTACTAATATTAAAAGATAATACCCCTGCTTTTCCAAGTTCGGTTACAATCTTAAATATACGAGCTTTTTTCAAAAGTTCTACAATAACGATATTTGTTTCAGGATTATTAATTTCTATAGGTAAATCTTGAGAATTTAAACCTTCTGCGAGTATTTTTGCATTTTTATGGTCTTCTTTAAGTCTATTAATCCACTTTGACTCAAGTGCAACTAATCCAAAAGAAGCAATTATCCCTACTTGACGCATACCACCTCCAACCATTTTTCTATATCTTCTAGCTTTTGAAATAAATTCATGTGATCCTGCAACAATAGAACCTACAGGACATGATAATCCTTTAGATAAGCAAAACATAACACTATCAACATGTTTAGTGAATTCTGTGACTGGTGTGTCTAATCCTACTGCAGCATTAAAAATTCTAGCGCCATCCAAATGCAATTTTAATTCATTATTATTAGCAAAATCTCTCATTTGTTTAATTACTATAGGTTGAATAATTTTACCCCCATGATAATTATGAGTATTTTCCACAGAAAAGAGGGTTGAAGGAGGTTCATGTATATCTTTTTTATCACGAATTAATTCTTGCAGCTGTTCAAATGAAGGAACTCCTTTATCTGAAGAATAGGTTCGTATCATCAATCCTCCAATACGAGCTGCACTACCTACTTCATTTTTGAAAATATGACTTAATTCTTCTAATAAAATTTCATCACCAGGATTAGTTTGTGAGAGGAGTGAAACCAAATTACCTTGTGTGCCAGAAGATACAAATAAAGCAGATTCTTTTCCAATTATTTTAGCAGCTTTTTCTTCTAACTCATTAACGGTCGGATCTTCTCCTTCAACATCATCTCCTATATTAGAATTATCTAGAGATCTAAGCATTTCCCACATTTCTGGTGATGGTTTGGTTACTGTATCAGAACGTAAATCTACAATTCTCAAATTAATCAAGATTTTTTATAAGTGGTTAAATCTTTATAATGTTTCATAAAAATAAAAAAGTTTGATAAAAAAGAATAATGAAGATTAATTTACCTATTAAATGCTTCAAATTAATAAAGTCAAAGTAGAATTGAATTAACAAAAGTATCAATGAGTTTAGATATTAAAAGATTTAAAAATTATAAAAAATGGTTTTTATACCATCTTTACAAGCAAAAATATTTAGTCTTTTCAGTCATTTTAGGGATTATTGTCTTAACATTAACAAGAACTATTATACCTGTTGTAATTGGTGATATAATTGATAATCTAATCACGATCCATGATGAAAAAATTCTTATAATGATGGTTTTTATAGGTCTTTTCCTTTATCTTTTCCGTAATCTCATGGATTACATCACGATGATGGTAGGGCATTTTCTTGGATTGAAAACTGAGCAAAACATGAGGAAGGAATTTTTCGATACTGTTCAATTAAAACCATTAAGATATTATGATAATGCTCGAACAGGAGATCTCGAAGCGTTAGCAACTAACGATTTACGTATTGTTAATACCATGGTATCTCATGGAAGTTTTTATATTTATCCCTTCTTTCAAGTAGTAATTACAATCATTTTACTCTTTTATTTGCTTGATTATAGATTAGCGTTAATATCTTTACCTTTTATAATTTTATATATCTATTTTATTTTGTATTATCGTAAAAAAATTTCTCCTTATGCGTCTAGAAGATTAAGAAAACATTCCAATTTAGCAGTAGTTTTACAAGATAGTATTAGTGGAGCTGCAGTTGTTAAGTCTTTTGCTGCAGAAAAAATGGAACGCAAGAAGTTCAAACACGCAGTACATGAATTTACAGATAATTGGATTGGAGAAACAAGGGTACAATCTAAATATTACCCATTAATAATTTTATATTTTGTCATTGGGATTACATTTTTGGTGAGTTGTATCTTTGTATTCCAGAATACGTTGACTTTAGGTGATTTAGCGGCGATAAATCTGCTTTTGTTGACTCTTATAGATCCGACAAACACAATTTTCTGGGCAACAAATGATATGATGAGTGGTGTTGCAGCTTGTTCTCGTGTATTTAATGCTCTTACAAGAGAGGAAAATGAGCATGACCCCGATAAAACCCTAGCGTGGCCAGAACACTTTAAAGGGAGAATTGAATTTAAAAACGTATCATTTTCTTATAGAAATGGTGATGATTCAAAAACTCCAATTCTTGATAATTTATCATTTACTATTGAGCCCTACCAAAGAGTTGCACTTGTGGGGCCCACAGGTTGTGGAAAAACAACATTAGTGAAATTACTTTTGCGCCTTTATGAACCAGATAAGGGAAAAATACTAATTGATGGTAAAAACATACAAGAATATCCCCTTCAAGTATTGAGAAAGCATATAGGGTACATAGAGCAAGATATTTATCTATTTTCTCGTACAATTAATGAGAATATTGCATTTGGAAGGCAAGGGGCCACCCAAAAAGAAATAATAGATGTAGCAAAACTTGCTCAAGTTGATGATTTTGTACAACATTTTCCTGAAAAATATGATACTATTGTAGGAGAAAGAGGAACACGCCTTTCTGGAGGTGAAAAACAACGAGTCGCTATTGCTCGAGCCTTTTTAACTGATCCTGAAATTATTATACTTGATGATTCTGTATCTGCAGTGGATAGCGAAACAGAAGAGAAAATAGGTCGTGCTATGGAAAATGTATTAAAAGATCGAACTACATTCATAATTACGCATCGTTTACACACAATAAGGACTTCTGATAAGATAATTGTTCTCAAATATGGGAAGATTGTTGCCGAAGGTAATCATAACGAATTATTAAAAAGTTCAGAAGATTATAGACGTATTTTTGGGAAACACCTTGTATTACCTGAATTAAAACTTAATAAAAAAAAAACTTAGAATAGTAAAATGGGAATCTACTCTGGAATATTTAGTGAACAGACTGTAAGAAAATATTCAGATCGTGAGCTATTCATAAGATATATCAAACGTGTTGCTCGTTTTAGAAAAAGTGTTATTTTAATTTCATTATTTGTTCTCATATCGACCATAGCTGAGATCATTAATCCCCTTTTAGTTGGATTTGCGATCGATGAACTAACTAAATTGAATCCAAATATATATTTAGCAATTGGGATGGGAGGGGGTTACATAATCTTTTCAATACTCATATGGGTTATGTTTTTTTTCCAAAGAAGAGAAATTGGCAAATTTGCTCCATTTTTTCTTGAGGAACTCCGTATGGACATTTTCAATAAAATACAGGAGCAAGATATGAGCTTTTTTGATAAATATGAGAGTGGTAGATTAAATTCAAGAGTTTCGAATGATGCATTGGACTTTGGTAATACAACTATTTTAATAACTGACACAGTTGGTAGTTTTTTGACTAGTATTCTGACTTTTGGAATTCTTTTATGGTTAAACGCAACGTTAGCTCTAATAACTTTAGCTTCTGTTCCAGTCATAATAATTCTTATGTTTTCTTTAAGGAGATTAGCACGAATAGTAAGTAGAGCATATAGAAGATCGATTGGAAACATTAATGCTGCTATGGTGGAATCAATAGAAGGGATACAAGTCTGTAAAAGTTATGGTCAAGAAGCTACAGTATCAGAACAGTTTGATGAGACAAATAAAGAATATTTTGAGACTAACTTTAAATTAACTGCAACAACTCATATGTGGAGACCTATTCTTGAAACGGTAGCCGGGATAACTTTGGTAATCATAGTGTACTTTGGAGGTCAATTTGTACTTCAAGGAATAATAATTCCTGGAACTATTTTTATGTTTATTTTATATCTTCAGAGATTTTTCCGTCCGATTATGGTTGTTGCATTATTTTTTCCACAATTAAGTGCAGGTATGGCGGCATATGAACGCATATTAGATATACTTGATTATGAACCTAAAGTAAAACAAAATCCAAATTCTTTTAAACTAAATAATCTAAAAGGAGAAATTGAATTCAATAATGTCAATTTTTGCTATAAACCACAAGAGTGGGTACTTAAAGGGTTTAATTTAAGAATAGAAAAAGGAGAGAAACTTGCTATAGTTGGTCATACAGGTGCAGGAAAATCAAGCCTAGTAAAGCTTTTATCTCGTTATTATGAATTTCAAGGGGGTTCTATTAAAATTGATAGAATTGATATAAGAGACATAAAATTAGATTCTTATCGTAGAAATATCGGAATGGTTCATCAAGACGTATTTCTATTTTCTGGTACAATAGAAGAAAACATTCGTTATGGCAGACAAAATGCTTCAGAAGAGGATTTATGGAGAGCCATTAAAGCTGTTCATGCTGAAGAATTAATTAATTATTTACCTCAAGGTCTGAATACAATTATAGGTGAAAGAGGAAGAGGTCTTTCTGCAGGACAAAAACAACTAATAAGTTTTGCTAGAGCACTTTTGATGGATCCTAAAATTTTAATTCTTGACGAAGCCACTTCAAGTGTAGATGCGTATACAGAAGCGATAATTCAAGAGGCTCTTGATGTTTTACTACAAGATCGCACATCAATCATCATTGCTCATAGACTTTCAACTATTTTAAATGCCGATAGGATCATTGTAATGGAAAAAGGGAACATTATCGAGGAAGGAACCCATGATTCTTTACTTGCCAAAGGAGGGAAATATGGAAAGTTATATAAACAGTATTTTGAACATCAAAGTTTGGACTGGCATGCTCAACATAGCATTCCAAAGACAAAAAGTTCTGAATCGTAAATTATAACAAATTTAATACTCACTTTAATTCTTGGATTTAATTTAACGCATTAGCAATTAGTTAAACAGAATAGAAAAAAAATATTTATTTAGATTTTAAAGCAACTGTTATTGCTCTTGTAAGACGAATTACATCCATAACTTTTCCCTTTTCTACAGTTATATGCTCGCGGGAAATAGCATGAGTAAAATCCCCTTTACCTTCACAAATTCTCACAATTGCCTCAGCTTCTCCAGACATAACGATTTCTGCATTATTATTTGTCCCTTCAGATAATTTAGCTTGGCGGTGCTTAATTTCAAGGAAAAAAGGATCTTCATTTTTTAGGTTAAATTGAAATATCATATCCCAATCTACATCTTTCCCAGATATATTCGTTACAAACACCATTTGAGCTTTTTTATTCGTATTCATTTGCTTTATTATCTCGTTTAAGCTTACTTTCACAATTCCCATTATATTTTTCCTCCTTCATATTGAGGTTTCGATATCCAATTATCATATTCATCTTCTGGAACAAAGAAAAAATCAGTCATTTTACCTTCTCTTTCCTTATTAAAAACAGCTTTGACTTTTTTCCCTTTTTTTATTTTTGAAGGAACTAAATTTTCAGAAAATATTCCTTGAAGTAATGCTGTTTCAGCGCCATCTAATTTTATGAATCCAATTCCATAAGGGATCGCTTTTATAAAAGCTGATGTTGTATACCATACTATAGTACTAACTTCTATAGTTCCTGTTTGCTTTAATTCAATCCAATCTGCAGGAGCATAACAATCAGAGCAATTAATTCTAGGAGGCATCCAAGTCTTACCACATTTAGAACATTTCGTCCCTAATAACTTCTTATGATTCATTAATTCAATAAAGAATTTTGATTGTCCTCCCATTGTATATTTATAGTTAATCTTTATTACATCTCTTATTTGATGTTCTTTAAATACCTCATTCATGGTTTCTTCAACCCCTCTTCATTTGTCATTACAATAACAGCAGCATAAGCAGCTCCGGGTCCTCCTATAGAATGCGAAATTGCACGCCCTTTTTCAATTGATAATTGGTGTTTACCGGCTTCTCCCCTCAATTGAAGGGCAGCCTCGCCAGTACTCATAATTCCAGTTGCACCAACAGCATGTCCACAACCTATTAATCCTCCAGAAGGACAACATGGTAGTTCTCCTTCAATCCAAGGGCCTTCTCCATTCTTTTCATAAGAGTTTTCAATCCAAGGACCACCTTCTCCAAATGGTACAAATCCGAGTTCTTCGTAACTAATAACTTCTTGACCACTAAATGCATCATGTAATTCCGCCAAATCTATTTGGCTTTTTATTTTATTATAATCTAGTCTTGCCATTTTATATGCCGCTTTTGCAGCAAATATATTTGAATATAGTCTTCCCATATCTTCTCTATTTCCTATAAAACAATCTGTATTTGCTGCGGCAATCCCTGTTATCCATATTGGTTTTTCAACTTTTAATTCCTTCACTTTCTCTTCGCTAGCTAAAATTAATGCAGCAGAAGCTTCTGAATATAGACAACAATCAAGCAATTTGAAAGGATGACATATTATCCTAGAATTCATAACTTCTTCTACTGTCACTTTCATAGGTGATTGTGCTTTAGGATTTAGTAGAGCATTTCCATGATTCTTCACGCTCACATAAGCCATTTGTTCTTCGGTTGGATTCCCGAATTCCTCATAATGAGCATTAACCATAGATACATAAGAGCTAGCAGCCATCATGCCCATTGGGTATTCATAGGTCATATCTGCGGAGTAAGCAATTGCGTTTAAGACTTCTGGAGTAGTCACACCTGTTTGTTCGTCATAACAATCATTACATTTTTCGAGCCCTATACATAGGCACAGATCACTTAATCCAGAAGCAACTTCCGCATACGCCATCCGAACAGTATACCCTCCAGTAGCACCACCAGTAGCTATTCTTGTCCCTGGTTTATTATTCATACCCAAATAACTATTAGTAAAGATATCGGGCATAAATTGCCGTTCAAAAAGCTCATTGTATAATCCATATACTGTTGATTGAAGATCTTTATGCGTAATTGCAGCACCATTCTTATTAGCATCTTCTAGAGCTAATTTTGTAGCATCATAAGCTAATTCAAAATAGGTCTTATCCAAATAACGTGCTTTGAAAGGAGTGATACCAATACCAATAATACCAACTTTCCTCAACATATCATCACATATGAGTTTTCAGTATAATAATTTTTAATCTTATTTAGATATATTTATGAATTGTAGAACTTAGATCTATGTTAATCAGATTTCAGAGAATAAACTAGAATTAAATTCGAAATAATTAAGAAGTTTAAAAAAATAATTTTAATTTAATCTAATAATTCTGCACCACAGTTTTCGCAATAAATTATTTTTCCTTGAATAATTCTTTGTAGAAGTTCAGAAGGAATTTCGTGACCACATTCACGGCATTTTTTAGGAGCGATTGAATTTTGAATTTCATAGATTAAAGCAGGACTCATATCTACATCTTGTGCAAAAGTTTCGATTTTAAGAAGTGATTTCTTTGTGTTTTTAATTCCAGTTAATGTAATCTGAAGACCAAGTTTATTTTTACTATAAGTTCCCCTGGCAAATGCTTTTATTAGCCCAAAAAATTTGCCACCTATCGTTTGTTTTTCAGTATCTACAATAAAAAAATTCTTTTTCTCCAATAATACTAGTAATTTTTCATACAAGTAAGTAGCATCAATTAAAACTTCAACTTCTTCACCTACTCTTTGAAAGTTGAGTATATCTTGAGAAAATTTGTCAAATTCTTCTACTGTTATTGGATTTGGTTGAAGTAAGCCACATATTATTCTTATATCATATGGTTCCATTATGATAGTTTCTATTTCATCACTCTCATTTAGGAAATTAATAACTGCTCGAATTTTACCTTTAACACAATCAGTTCTTGGCAAAAATAAAAATGTTGGACTAATAAAACCTCCTTTTGTAACTTTATGAACTTTTATACGATCAAGTGTCGTTATACGATTCTTATACTTTGGTTCCTCTGATATAAGTGTCAAACTTTCTTCTGGATAGGATAAAATCTGTATATTAACATCAGTAATATTATACTCTCGTTCATTTACTAGTTTGATTTTAAAGATATACTTACTTCCTTCAATTTGACCTCCTCTTTGAACTTTTATACTTTCTCCTTGTGAATATTTTTTAATTTTTTTCTTATCATTGGGTTTTAAAACCCTATCTATTTCTTGATTTTGAGTAAGTTCAATATCTTTTTCAGAGGGTTTTTCTGATATATAACTTATAGTTTCTTTCGATCCATTAGGTTCTATCTTTCCAGATGTTTCCTCTATTGATGAATCAATTATTTTTTTAATTGAATTACCTTCAAGTTTTTTATTAGTTTTAAATATTTCATACAAATAAAGTGAATTTCCAGCAGCAACAGTAATTAATCTACTATATTCATTAATATCCTTGACTGGTAAAAAACGATTAACACATCTTATTTTTTTATTTAAAGAAATTTCTCCTAAAATATTACCTTCAAAATCACTTAATTTAAGAACACCCTGTTTATTTCCGATTATTAATATTTGATTTTCAAAAACTTTATTGTATTTTATAGTTGTTGGGCCATCTTCCATTTGAAATACTTCTTGCCATCGGCCATTTTTATCAAAATTTGTAATTTTTCCATCCTTTAATAAGACTAATAAGGTACCAAAGAAATTTTTTGATTTTTCTATGATTGTACAATCTTTAATTCCATCTGATGCTTGAAAAGATTCTATTATTTGGCCATTTTGATCTAAGAAAATGAGTTTATTATTTTGAAGTCCTAATACAATCGTATTTTTTCCATTTCCAAAAAAATCTCCAATATCACTACAAATAATCGGAGATTTAAGATTTATAGTCCAAATAAGGTTCCCTTGCTTCCCCAAGAGTCTTACATTACCGTTTACATCTCCAGAAAGTAATTCAGCGTCTTTATCACCTGTAACTGGTGTAACTAAGAAACTTGTAATCTTGGGTGAGAATTCAGACACCATAATCCGTTTTCCCTGCAAATCAAATATTTGCATTGATTCATCAAAAGAACACCCAATTATTTCTGGTAATTGATCTCCTATTATATTAGAAATTGAACAAGAGTATACTGATTTTTTAAATTCAGCACTCCATTTAATTTGAATTTTAATTTTAGTTTTTGACATCAACTTAATACTTTAATTCTTTTCCTCTCTTATATTTTTACTAACAATATTTTTCCTATTAATTTCAATCTTGTTAACATTTTTTAAATAATTCTAAAAAAAAATTTATTTATAATTATAATATTTTATGGGAGTATCCTATTTTCTCACTTCTTATTCTTTACAGATTTGCTTTTTTTTTCTTCAATTTTCCCTTCTTCTCGCACCATTAATATTAAATTCTTAAAAGATCTAGATAATCCACCAATTTCATCATCTTTTTCAATTATAGTTTCTAACTCTTCGAAAGCTTCGGATTTATCTAATACAGTCTTCCTTATATCTTCTGTTGCTAATTGTAAAGCAAGATTTGTTAATTTTTTTATCGGTTTAATAATTGAATCAGAGATTTTTAAGCCCATTATTAATACAACAGCAATAATTATTCCCAAAACAGTAAATATAATTGAAAGTTGAATTGTAAGATTTCGATTAATGTTATCTTGTAAAATTCTGACAGGAGCTAAAACCTCTTGGGAAGGAGCGATTATACCTAGTGTATAATTAGATACAGTAATTGGAGCGTAAGTTAAGTAGTAGATTTTTCCACTTTTTATAATTTCTAAAAATCCTGATGTTCCACTTGTCATTTGGGTTAGCTTGTCTGGAGTTATTGGCTCAACATCATTAATAAGGACAGCTTCCTCATCTCCAGGATCAAAGAAAACATTAGGGTGAGAGATGACTTCACCATCTTGATTGATTAAAAACCCATATCCAGTATCAAAAATTTTGATATTTCCTACTGTTTGAGATATTGTTTCAAGTGTAAAATCTATTCCAACAACTCCAATAAAATTTTGTGGCGAGATAGAACCATTATAAATCCCTCGAGATATTGTAACTATCCACCCTATATATGGATCAATATAAGGAGCTGTCCAGACGACGTTACCATTAGCCTCTTTGGCATCAATGTACCAGTCATCAGTTTTATAATCAAAAGGAGGTTCTGTTGCATTACCAAAAATAGTTGTATCAACACCCGACCATGGAAAGGTTCTCTGAATACCGATCTCAAATTCCATATAAATCCAAGAATAATGAGGATTATTTTCTAATATGTCTTTCATAATTGGATCTAAATGAGCTGTCCGGTTAATTATATCACCATGAATACCACTCAGGTTATATTCATTTTGACCCATTGCGTTCCAAGTATCCTCATAAATTAAATAATGGGAATAACTTTTCGATGCATTTAAATCTAGTTTGGGATTATACTCCGTATCAGGAGGTATGTTTTCGGGATAAAATTCTGTGGAACTTACGATTGTGCCATCAAATTTTCTTGTTCCTACAGGCAGCATTTCTACGTGATAAAACGACTTGCGATAACCAAATTCAAAGGGATTTGTAAAAACATTTGAAATTGCATTAGCAAGACCGTTTAAATCCTCGGCAACATTTTTCAATTGTGATTCAATAACTTGAGAATTGCTAATTGTTTTATTTTCCATATTATATTTTACCTGTGTTTCTAAAGTAGTGGTTACTTGATTTGAAGTAATATTATTCATCACTCCCAAAAATATTCCTGAAGCAACTGCCACAGTTCCTAATGCAATGATTGTGTATAACACAAAGTTTAGTAAAATTACCTGTCTTATACCTATTCTTTTTCTTCTTTCACTTTCCATATTCTTTCACCTCTTATTTTTCCTCTGGGGTAAACCCCTCTATTTCAGATGATGCCATAATTTCTTTTACCCGTTTAAAAGCATCCGAAATTAATTTTGATAGATTATGTTCAGAATATATCGGTATGTATTTACCTCGAATTGAGGAATTGACGATTAAATTCATTTCTGTGAAAACTTCTCTGAGTTCTCGTCCAACACCTATGAGAATGATATTTAACGGGAAATCAAGATTAGAAATGTATTGAGCAAGTGTGATTGCTGAATAATTCTTACTAAAGTTATCAAGTCCATCAGTTAAAGCAACAATCCATTTTTGATGCTCTTTTGGTGAATTCTTTAGCATTTCAACAGCTAAACCTAAAGCATCATAAAAGGCTGTTTGATATGGAGTGTTTTTGAGATTTTTGAAAATATCTTGAATTCTTTCGATATTTCCTCCTTTTAGAGTCAAGGGCAGTATATGATTTACCATAGAATGAAATCCAATAATTGCAGTGTTGTCCACAGGGTTAATAACAGTATCAAATACTTCGCTTGCACCCTTTCGTGCAGCCCTGATTTTATTTTGCTCTTCCATACTACCTGATTGGTCTATTACAAAAATAACATCTTTTTTCCGAACAACTTTATCACTAATTCTACTTAATTTTGCTTCAGTTTTGTGTAAAAGAATTGTATTATCTTGTTCGTCATATATATTTATTAGAATTTTTAAGATGTTCATCATTAGTGGGTAATTACCAAATTCTTCTGCGATATTAAATGCTGTTTCAAGATTTCGAATGGCAGCTTCAAAATTTTTCTTTGAAAGTTCTAATCGTCCAATTTGGAAATGATCTTCAGCTAGATTTGGTCTAAATGCTAAATCTGAATCGATATTAATCGCTTCATTAAAAAATTTCGATGCTTTATCTAAATTATTTTTTAATAGATATAAGACACCAAGATTTCGTTTTCTTGTAGCGATCCTATCACTACTTAGCATTTTTTCATCTAATTTTAGAGCACTTATAAAATCCTTTTCAGCAGATTCGAAATTACCTTCTGATAGAAAAAGAAGTCCTCTATTATTTAACCTTGAACTTAATCCAGATTGATCATTTGTTTTTTGTGCAATTTCTATAGCTCTATCATAAGCATCTTTAGCTTTATCAAATTCAGCCCAATTACGGAAAATATTTCCTAAATTGTTCCAACATATTCCTTGACCTTTTAAATTCTGTGTAGTCTTAAATAGTTTTAATGCAGCAGAATAATTTTTATAGGCTAAATAAATATCACCTTGATAATAGCTTTGATTCCCTAATCTCATAGTAATTAAAAGGGCTTGAAATGATTGAGCCAAAATCCCTATTTCATCACTTCTACGTTTCTTTTCAATTGGAATTTCTTTAGTAAGGTCTCCCCTGACCATGTTATCAATTGAATCCGTTAAATGTGTAATCGGTCTTGTAATTCTTCTTGACATGAATAAAATAGCAATTATGATTATAAAAAATAGAAATGTTAAAACTGCGATAAAGATTATAATCATTAGAATATTAAATGCTGAAATAGAATTTTGTAGATTAATCCCTGATTCGATTATGTCCATATAAGGCACAATTAACGCGATTGAATACCCTCCATCACCAATAGGTGTGTAAGATATAACCCATGATTCTTCATTTTTTTCAAATGTTTCAATATTCTGTTCTTCATTAATTATTTTGTTTAAAATCGAATAAAATTCAACAGTATCTACTTCTAAATCTACAATAGGTGATCCAATGCTATCATTTGGCA
>JBHLNK010000064.1:0-21716 GCA_048941625.1 Promethearchaeota archaeon
CGAATTACTCAATACCAACAAAAATATACACTATACAATTAATAGAGATAAACTATATTCACTAGGAGAAAGCATTAAGGCAAATGCAGAAAAAGAATTCTCTCATGTTGATAGATTTGGACAGATTTTTTTTGAATTATATTTTGAGGAAGAGAAAGAAGAATATAACTTAGCAATTTATTGTGAAAATCTTAATATCTCTAAATCATATAACCGTCAAGGCCCTCCAATTGAAGAAATTAAACATGCTGAAAAATTTAAAAAAAAGAATCCTAGTTTTTATGAGAAAAATGGATATTTATGGGTAGAAACACCAAGGGAATTCAGCAATTTCTTTGAATTTTTAAACAATTTTATCAAGATTCGAATTCCTGAAAATTTTAGCATTATTAATTGCTCAGATTCATTTCAAGCAAAAACCTCAACGGGAAAAAAGACAATATACATCCTAAAAAGTATAATCCTACCTTTCTATCTCTAAAATACCATGTGCTTCTGGAATTATAAGAATAAATTTAGTACCTTTTGTATGATCTCCGATCATCTTATCTTCAATCCAAATTTTGCCTGATAGGTTGTTTATAACTTCATTTACAAGCAACAAACCTAGACCAATCCTCCTAAAATCTTTATTCTTTTTATAAACTGGTCGGAAAAGAGTTTTTTTCATTTCATTTGGTATACCGATACCATTATCAACAAACTCAATTCTAACATTCACTCCAAAATCTGCAACCTCTTTAGAAATATTTATCAAAATCTCTTTTAAAGAGCTTTTGTTATATCTTAAACTATTATTAAGTAATATCTTAAACACATCTTCTAGAAGTATATTTGCATTAGCAAAAATCTTATCTTTATTACCTTTAAGAACGATTTTCATATCTTCATCTTCATATTTACTTTTTATATATTCAATTGCTTGTTTGAGTAGTACGCTAAGTTCCACAGGTTTTATCTTTATTGCACCTACTTCTAAATCGGAAAGCTTCTTAACATTTAAACCTAATTCAGCTCCCCTGTTAACTTGATCCATAGCTATCGTTATTAATTCATCCAATTTCTTATTTTGTCCTACTTTTTTCAAATTTTGAGAGATTATATCTAAAGAGAATTGCAAATTTTGAAGAATGTTATTAATGTCATGAATAAAAAGATCTTTGTAGAATTCTGCTCTATTAAATGCTTGACGATACTTTGTCTCTGAATTCACTAATCTTTCTTCAATAAGAGCAACCAATCCTGTTAAAAGCACATTTGTTGCCATAACAATTGAAGAGAATTGAAAAATTTCATCAGCACCCTCTACCCCTGCATCTCTTAATGCTAGTGTTATAAGATTTAGTATACCACATAATAATATAATACAGAAAATTGCGTATGTAGGTGTTCTTTTCCTTATCGTAATTCTTAAAATCATGAAAAATGCTATTAATAAAAGAATTCCAATGATTACTTGTAATCCAATAGATAAAATCTGTTGAAAAATTGTAATTTGAAGAATTGATGTTAAACCTATTTTTGATGATTTAAAAAAAGTCATGTAGTATTCTTGATAAACTGCAACAATCATAAATATAACCGTAAGAGAAGAAAAACCAAGACCAATCAAATAATAGAGATCATAATCTACTTCTGATATCAATCTTAAAATTTCAGAAAGGGATCCTGCTATATAGGCAGGAAGCCAAGAAATCAGATCGCGCCTTCTAATGCATACTAATCCAAATATAAGTGCCCCAATTATAAACATTATTGTTCTCGCGAACTCTAAAAGAATAAATTCACTCAAATCGTATGCCCTTTAAAAATTACAAATTAAATACAGTTTTTAGAATAATAATAAATTAGATCTTTTTAAATAGATTTGAATTACCTTATGCTTTCTATTATTAGTTTTGACTCAAATTCCTATTTTATGTATTAGAATCACAAAACTTTTATGATTTCTCGTATTCTTTTCTTCAATTATAACATGAAAATTAACTATAATTAATTCGATGTGAATATACAATGGTTAAAGTTAAGAATCCGGAGACTATAGCAAAATTGGTCACCGAGGGCTCTTATGAGAAGAAACGGATCTTTTCTATTACGGCTCATATAGATCATGGGAAGACTACCGCAACAGATTATCTACTACGAAGAGCTGGACTTATGCGTCCTGAAGATGCTGGCCAGCTTCAAATGACAGATTCGGATGATGAAGAACAAGAGAGAGGGATAACAATTTTTACTTCTGTAGTACTCCTAGCATTCAATGACCCTCGAAAACCTGATGATGATGAGCCCTATATAATACAACTTAACGATACTCCAGGTCACATTAGTTTTACAGGTGAAGTTTCTCGTGCTCTTAGAGGTTCTGACGGAGCAATAGTTTTGGTAGATGCTCTTGAAGGTGTTATGACTCAAACTGAGACTAATATACGGCTCTCAGTAGGAGAAGAATATTGTAAACCAGTCCTATTTATCAATAAAGTTGATAGATTGATAAGTGAATTAAAACTAAGCCCGCAGGAAACTTTTGCAAAAATTGATAAGATTACACGTGAAGTAAATGATTTAATTAAAAAGGTTAGACCTGAAGGTTCAGACTGGTCAATTGATTTTGCTAAGAATTCCGTTGCTGTAGGTTCCGCAAAACATGGTTGGGGTTTTACTTATGAAATATTACTTGAGAAGAATCTTAAACCTCAAGATGTTTTTGAGAAATATAATGAGGGAGATATACAATGGTTACGAGACAATTTACCTTTAGATGAGCCAATGTTAAGAATGATTGTTGACCATCTTCCTGATCCAGTTACAGCCTCAAAATATAGAATTCCCCATGTATGGGGAGGTGACCTTAATTCCGAATTAGGTCAAGCATTACAAAAAAGCGACTCAAAAGGACCGCTCTACGGAATGATTACAAAAATTTTCTTAGATCCTAAAAGGAATTATCAGGCAACTCTCATAGGACGTGTTTTTTCTGGTACTTTCGATCAAACAGATTCGATCTATCTTATTAATAGTGATACAAGTCAACGAGTAAAAAGACTCGGAGTTATGGAAATCACTGATATACTAGATATTCCCAAGATTCCCGCAGGCAATTTATTTGCTTTATTTGGTTTTATATGTCCTTCTGGTGAGACTTTCATGTTAACCAATGATGTTCCTAAAGATAAAGAAGAAAGGAGGAGTATTCCATCTTTCGAAAAAATCCATTATGTTTGTGAACCAGTGGTTTCTAGAAGTATTAAACCAAAAGATCCACATGAAATTGATAAATTAGATGAAGTCGTAAGTAAATGGTTAAAAGCTGATCCTACCGCAGAATATAGAAGAGACGAAGAATCCGGTGAATTCATTCTTAGTGGCATTGATCCACTCCAAATTGAGATTCTTACTAAAAGAATTAATAATCAAGTTCAAATTAATATTGGTGAACCTATTATTGTCTATCGAGAAAAAATTACTCAAAAAAGTCCAGAATACTACACTAAATCAGCAAATACTCATAACAGAATCTTGTTATATATCGAACCTTTAGACGAAACTACAGAACATTTAATTGAAACAGGTAAAGTTAATGATTTACAAAATGAAAAAGAAAGGGCTACAATTTTAAGAGATGAAGCTGGTTGGGATGCAAAAGAAGCCAGAAGAGTAGTTGATGTATACCATGGAAGTGTTCTTGTGAATGGAGCTGCAGGTTTACAACGATTTGATCGTGTCAAATCATATATTTCAGCAGCTTTTAGAGATTGGCTTGGTAATTGTATTTTGGCAAAAGAACCAGCAGCAGGAATTAAAGTGATTTTTACTGATATGACAATTCATGAAGACCCAAGACATACGCAGTATGGGCAAATTGCGGGAATGTTCTTCTCTGCTGTCTCATTAGCCATGCTAGATGCAGGACCTCATCTTTTCGAGCCGATCCAGAGGATAGATATTAAAACACCTCAAGGAACAGAAGGTTCAGTTACTACAATTGTATCCAAACGTCGTGGGCGAATAACAAACGTAATTCCAGAAGGAGAATATGTTCGAATCCAAGGACAAATTCCAGCAGCAGAAACAATTGGCATTGCTGACGATATTAGAGGTTCTACACAAGGAAGAGCATTTTTTGGTTATGAATTCTTAGGATTTGAGAAAGTACCAGGAAACTCTGAAGAGGAACTCATTCTTGATATTCGGAAACGTAAAGGTATGCCAGAAGAATTACCTTCTAAGAAAAGCTGGGAACGATTTATTTACAAGAGAACTTAGGAATTTTTATATCTTTTTTTTACATCTTATTTAGATAATATATAAACTGTTTTATGAAAAGCTAGATATTTTTGCAATCATATAAAGTTTTTTGACAAGTACTTTAAAAGCATCAGTTACTCCTTGTCCTGTTAAAGCACTTGTTTTATAATATCCAACTAATCTATTATCTTTCACAAATTGATCAAGGACAGAATCAGAAGTCGGTACACTTGGATTTGAAACTAATTCACTATTATCCACTAAATCTATTTTATTTCCAAATAAAACTATAGGGATATTTCCACAATGTTTTTTAAGATCATCAAGCCATCTGGAAACATGAGTAAAACTCTCAAGCTGTTCTGGAGCATGAGAAAACACGATAATTGCGCCACTACTTCCCGTATAGAATCTCTGTCGTAACGCTTGGAATGAATCTTGACCAGCAATATCCCATAAAAATAATCCTACGTTTTCTCCATCAATTTCCTCCTCATATTTAGAAAATTGTGTGCCTAAAGTTGCTATGTATTCCTTCTGAAAAGAGCCTTGAGTATAATTTTTAATCAGGGATGTTTTGCCTACAGCTCCATCACCAACTACACAAATTTTAAATCCATACCCCTCGCTCATTTTAATGATCCTTCCATATAATAATGACTTACTTCTTTAATTAGTGAGAATCAGATATTTTAAATTTTTACAATAGAATAATCCAAATCAATAATAAAGAACTATACTAATTTTTTAAAATTAAAATCAGTATATTATCTCAATATAATAAAAAATGACATTGGAATGTTTTTTATAAAGTAGCTCGATGATATAATTTCTTTACTAACGTTTGGAAACCTTCTGTAACGCCTTGTCCTGTTAATGCACTTGTCCTGAAATATTCACTAATATTATGATCTTGAGCAAATTTTTGAACACGTACATCTGAAGTTTCATAATCTGGACTCTCTGCTAATGCGTTTTGATCGACTAAATCGGCTTTATTCCCAAATAATATTGTAGGTATATTACCACAAGCATCCTTAATGTGTGATAGCCATTTTTGAATATTACGATATGTTTCTATCTCCTCTGGGGCAAGAGAAAAGACGATAATAGCACCACTACTTCCTTGATAAAATCTATCGCGTAAAGTAGCAAATGATTCCTGACCAGCTAAATCCCATAAGAACAATTCCACCATTATCCCACTTAGTGTCTCTTCGTATCTAGAAAATTGCATTCCTAGTGTAGAGATATAATCTTTTTCAAAACTATTAGTTGTATATCTTTTAATTAGAGAGGTTTTTCCAACAGCAGCATCCCCTACTACTACTATTTTAAAACCAAAAGCTTTATCACTCATTATTTTAGACTTAATTTTTCTTCAATAATTCTTTTCTTTTATAGTAAAAATAAGATCTTTTAAGCATTGCTAAATCATAAGTTGATGATAAAATTCCGTTAAATTAATGGAATTTTAAAATTTTAAAACTGTAATTAATTAGTATTAGAAAGTGAAGAGTTCAATCAAATTTTCAGTATTATCTACTAATATATCAGGTTTATGCTCAGCTAATTTTTGTTTCTGAGCTAATCCACTAGCAACGCATATCATTTTAACCTTAGCAGCTTTCCCCGCATCCACATCAGTAGTCATATCTCCAATAAATATTGCATCTGAAGGCTTTAAATTCCATTTATCAAGAATTTTTAAAATTCCCTCTGGACTTGGTTTAACTTCTGTTACATCATTAAATCCTATTATTATATCAAAATAATGAGAAAGATTAAACTTTTCTAAAACTTCCTCTGCATATTGACTTTTATTATTTGTCAATATTGCTAACTTAACTTTTTTAGCCATTTCTGAGATTAAGTCATCAATTCCTTTAAAAATTGTTGATTCTTCTTCTTTATATTTATTAAATTGATTAAAAAGAAAAATTGCAATGCGTAATTTTTTGAAAAAGCTTATTCCTTTTAAAAAATCAACTTTTAATAAATCAAAGGAATTTAAAAGGATCTTAGGTACGGGATAATTCTGAATCTCTTCAATCAAATGAGCTATTTCCTCCATTACATCATCACGATTCACATTTTCTAACTTATATTTTTCAATGCCATCATCTACAGCTTTTTTAATTGCGGATGTTATATCGTAAATGACGCCATCTAAATCAAAAATTATCCCTTTAAAATGCTGTAAGTTAATTTTTTCCATATTAAACTCTATTAATATTAAAGACAATTTTAATTATACGAAAGCCAATATTTGAATTATAGTCTTATTATAATATTTATGAAATTAATCTTTTTAATTAATAATGAACGAAAACCGAGAAGAAGGAACTGAAGAATTTGATAAAAAAGATGAAAATTTAGAAGATGATGATTTGGAAACGTATTTACGGGAAATGGAAACGCTTGAAACTGATTTTTCAGATTTAGAAGATTTTGATATAGAGGAACTCCAAGAAATCCAGAGTGCAATTACAAAAGTTAAAGAAAGTGAAAATATTTCTGAAGCAACATTAGCTGGAGAAGAAAAACCAGATACAAACGAAATAGAGGTTGAATTGCAAAAACAAATAAACATAAAAGAATCAATGATTACAGATTTTTCTGATATGGATGAAATTGATTTCGATGAATTAAAAGAAATGCAGGAAGCGATTGAAACAGTAAAATCAGAAAAAATAGAAGATGTTTCTGAGGATATAACTCAAATTGATACTACACAGGTTGTTTCCAAAGAATTAGAAGACCGAATAAAACAAGAACTTATAAAACGTAAGGAACAAGTAGAAGAAGAGATTATCACACCTGAAAAATTTTTAGATTATATTAAAAACAAACGAGATAAAATATGGTATCATGCATTATATTATTTGGTTATGAATGTTGAAGATAATACAGCTTCAAAATCATTACTATATGACGTTTTAAAGGAAGTTACCAGTAAATCTCCAATAGATCCGATCCCAGAGCACCAATTCTATTTTGGTCTTGGATATATACTAAGATTAAGTTTAGATTCTAAACAAGTTGTTAGATTTCAAAGAGATGGTAAATTCAAGATTAATGTTAATGTAGATAATTTAAAAAGTATATTAGAAGAAGCAGGTGAACCTATAAGTACCAAACCAATTATGGAAGAGGAAGAAAAGAAAAAAATGTTCAAGGAATTTCTAGATGAAGATTTCTTTGATATTTAAATCTTGTATTTGAAATTATTTTAAAAATGAAACCAAAACCTTCGTTGTTAATCATAGGAAATTCAAATGTAGGGAAAAGTTCAATTACAAAATTACTTTTACCAAACCCAAAGAAGTTTAAGGGAAAAGTTGGTAAAACTCCAGGAAGTTCATTATTAATCAAACCGATATTCCAAAATGGTCTTCCTTACCAGATAGTTGATTTACCGGGATTTGGATATATGAAATCTCCTAGTCGAAGAAGAGAAGAACATATTAAGAAGCAAATTGTAGTACATATTGAGAAAAATCATTCTAATTACTTTCTTGGTTTGGTTGTAATTAATATTCTCAGAATTAAAGATGAAATTAATAAATACTTTATTGAAAATAAAAATACTATTCCTCTGAGTTTTGAATTGATTAATTTTTTGAAAGAATTTGAAATCCCCTTAATCATCATAATTAATAAGATAGATAAAGTCTCAAATTCAGAGAAAAATAAGATTTTATCTTTACTAATTAACTCTGCCGAAGAATATGGAATAAATATTGTGAATTATAATAATTTCAATCATCAAGTTGGGTCAGACATTCCATTATTAGAAATTTCTGCTTTAAAAAGGATTAATATTGATAAATTGAGGAAATTCATAAAACTCTATGTTAATAAATAATAGAAATTGAAAAAAAGTTCTTAGTTTATTATATTTTTTATGTTATAGGTTATTTAGTATTTAAAAAATACATAATAATTCCTCTTTTTGGATCATTTAATGATAAACAATTTTTACTCGACTCTATAAATAAGAGGATTAATGAAATAAATAGTATGTTAAACCATGTTGAGAATGGTAGAAAAATAATAACTTCTCATTTTTCATTTGAGTTTAATCCTTTTAATATATTACCTCTAAAGCATTGGGTGCTTCATGCCAAAGCTAGAGTGGCTTGACATTTTTAAAAATATGATTGAATCTATAACATACTTTAAAGAATTTTATCAAAAATTCATTTAGAATCTATTAAACATAATGAAAAAAAATTAGTTAAGATAAGGAACCTGAGCTATTATTTTTTTGAAGCTTCGCCTCTGGCTTCTGTAAAACTGGATCTTTATTTTTATCCCAATTAACAGCAAATAGAAAATCTCTACTAGCTTTATTCTTATAAATCAAAGGAAAGTTCCCAATTTCCTCAAATTTAATTGCTAAATCTTCCAAATATTCATATTCAGGAAAAAAGTAATGAACTGGATGTGTCTCTTTTAATCTTTGTTTTATTAAAAGTGCTTTTGCTTGTAAAGTAAATCCCTTTATCTCAAAAAAATTAGGATTAGCGTTTTCAATGATTTTGATATATTCATTTATCATTTCCTCATTAATATTTAAATCTTTAATCGCAGTTAATCTAACCAATGTCCTACATGGAATAGTTTCAATCAAATCCATAGAAGCAATGATTTTGTTCCAACCTTTTTTAATCATCGGCCGACATGTTTTTTTATAGATAGCTTCGTTAGGAGCTGGTAAAGTAATATATAATTGAGAAGGAAAAACTTCTAAATTCTCAATTTTTTCAGGTAAAGTACCATTAGTTACTACAAAAGTTGTCATATTACGATTGGTAAACTCTTGGATAAATTCAGAAATTCTAGGATATAATAAAGGTTCACCATCGAGGGAAATTGCTGCATGATTAGGAGTTAAAGCTTCATTATGCGCTTGCATTATCTCATCGGGAGTAGTAAGTGATCTATTAACTAATATTTCCAATTCCTCTCTAGAACCAATGCAACATTTGATGTCATCATCTAATGATAATTCCTTCATAGATGGACTCTTGAATTTAATGAATTCTTGATTCTTTAGTAGGGTAACTGCTCTTTCAATTTTATTTTTTGATACATGGATACTATTAACCAGTGAATTAACTGTATGTATGCGATCATTATTAAGAAGCATGTAATAAAGAATATCAAGCATTATCTCATAATTATCAAGATAACGCCTTAAAGGTAGATGATTCTGGATAATATCTTTATGATGTTTTAACATTTCATCAATTAACAATTTAGGATCGTCAGGATCAACGATAAAATCACTCCCAAGAGAGCCTAATTCAATATCTCGCCAGCAAAAGACACATTGATGATTACAGAAAGGTAGTGAAGGTGTATTTTGTAAACATCTATGACTCTGTATTCCAAAAACACCTTTATAACAATTACGATTATCCCTGCCTGTTGATAATCTCTGCTCAAGCCAATGGCAAGGTTTAATAGATGAATGTTTATTTGGTCCAATAATCCTATATGTTGTTTTAGTATATTTTTCTACAAATTCATTTGTAATCTTATTATCAATGATAAATCTATTTTTCATTAAGGTACCTCTCTAGACTCAGAAATCTCAATAGCTTTTATAAATAAAAGTATTTAGATAAGATATTAAATTATCTTCTTAAAAATTATAAGTAATTAAATAATTAGTAGCATACTTATAGAATATAACTAAAACACATTATTTAGTTTCTTAAGATAAATAAGATTTTGGTTGAAAATGTTAAATAGAATTAAAAGCGAAATGTTAAACTTAGGTTTAAAGTTTATTAGTGTGGATGAAAAAATCGTTCGAATGATACTTGAAACTAGTCCATCAAATATAAATGAAATAGTTATTCTTCCTGCTACTAAAATTGTTATGAAAAAACTCGTAGGGAACTTACAAAATAAGAGAAATTATGGTAGAGTGTATAACGGAGAGTTAAATAACGTGAAAGTAAGCATTGTAAGATCATTAATAGGAGCACCTAATTGTGCAATGGCGGTTGAAAGTTTAAAACGATGTAAAACAAAAATTATTATTAGAGTTGATTTATGTGGGGGAATAGAAAATCAGGTTATGGCTATTGATATCGGAGATGTAATAATCCCTAAATTAGCTTTTTGCGATGAAGGTACAAGTCCGCAATATATACGAGAGAATCCTCATTTAGCAAATGAATTAGATTCAATATCCAATCCCATGGCAAGCTTTCAAAACTTATTTACAGGTAATCAAACGATTTTTGTGACTAAACCAAATGAACCATTAAAGGAAATAACATTCGACAAAGCAAAATCAATCGTTTCAGGTAAAGCTAAAATTGTAGATTTATGGACTACTGATGCGCTTTTTTGTGAAAGTCAAGATTTTGTTCGAGCTTTAAGCTCTATAGATATACAATGTGTAGATATGGAATCTTCATTGTTATTCCTATTAGGCAAGATCTACAATATAAAGACAGTTGCTATACTTTCAGTGTCAGATTTACCAGGTCATCCAAAATATGATTTACTTAATTCAAATGAGATTCATCCTAATATGGAGAATGGAATTGATAATGCAATTAAAACCTTAATGACCTCTCTACCTCAAATAAAATATGAATTATTATAAAAATCAATCCTAACTTTTATCATAATCCTTTTAATAATTGCGAGAAATCTGGTTCATCAAAAAAATCATTATATTTCTTAAGAAGTTCAATATTAATAAGAAATATTTTTTTCCCCGATTTATTTTTGGAACTCCTAACTATTTTAAGTTCTTTTAATTTTTTTATATGATACAAAATCGTACCAGAGTAAATATCAAGATTTTCACCGATCTTAGAGACTGTTATAGACTCATCCTTAAAGATCTCTTCCAATATTTTAGGTATTAATGGATTTAAAAAAATAATTTTAAATGAATCATAATCTTCAGGTACATCACTCAAAAAATAATGAAGGGATTTTCCAATTTTCTTGGATCTTATTAACTTGAACCTTTCGAGAGTCATGACATGTTTTAAAAATGGAGTTCGAGTTATATTCAGTTCTTCTTCAATTTTTTCATCCCTAGCATGGATTCCTGGATTCTGTTTTATGAAATCAAGAATATTTACAAGTTTTTCATTTGTAAGAATTTCTAACTTAGTACGTCTCTCATTGGTTACGATCCAATTTTTTTCTTCTAAACTCCGAATAGCAAGAAATATTTCTTCTTTACTGTATCCTTTATTATAAGAAAGTTTAGCAATACATTTTGCATAAAGTTTTTCGACAATTGGATATTTTTGTATCTGAGTTTTTGACTCAATCTCAAATTCAGCATCATATCTCTTTAATTTCAATATATCAGAAGCTATTTCTAATACATCTACCTCGATTTCAGTTAAATCTTCAGTTAATTCCTCGATGACTTCTTCTTCCGGAACCTCACTAATTATTTGTAAAGGTCTAAAGTCTAAACGCCTAAATGAACTTTCCTCTAATTTTTCTTTTTCCTTGTTTCCTTTTGGTTCTCTTCTTCTTTCAAGTGACATATTTAAGCGTTTTCCTCTAAAAATTGGACAAATTTAATTTGCTCTTCATAATCCATATATCTTAACTGATCTACAATTTTATCATAATGCTTTGGTTTAACATTAGGAAGTTTACGAATACGATTAATTAATTTTTTAGGAATCTCTTTATAAAGACTAACCAGAGCTTCAATATATTTAACTTGCTCTTCTTGTGTAAGGAATGCAAGTTCTTCTAGCAGATCTTTCTTTTCCTTTTTGGAAATTTTTAAATCTTTAATTTGTTTTCTTAGATCTTTTGATAAGACACTAAATATTTTTAGGAAATACTCTTTAACTAATTCTTTATCTTTTTCATCTTTTACAGGTAAAAGAGAGTCATGAAGTTTCAACTTTAAAATTTCTTCTCTTTTAGCTTTCTCATCTTCATCAATTATGATAGGAATCTCTTCGAGTTCCTTCTTTATAACATCTGGGATTTTTTTAGTTTCAAACTCAGTATCTTCTTTTTCTTCAATGAATGGTACTTTAGCTTCAGCTTTTTCTTCAATTGGTTTAACTTCTATCTCTTTGCCCTCCAGAGGAGGCTTAGGAGGTTCTTCTAATTCCAAATGTGGTGGTGATGGAGGTATTGGAGGTGCAGATAGAACTGGAACACGATATGGATGTATTACTGGACTAGCTTCTTTTTGACTTTTATCTAAAGGCTTACCAAAACATAAAAAGAATATCAATATACTTTTTAATAATATAAAGATCCCAGCAGCAAAAAATAAAACCCCAAAAATTCCAAGGATAAAATACTTAACCGCATCCTTTATTAAAAATTTTTCTTTTTCCTTTGTTTTTTCTCTCAATCGACTATCAATTATCAAAACTGCTAATGAAATAAATAGAAATCCCAATAGAATTAATAAAACTAAAGGAACTTCAATACCAAATGGAAGATATATTACTTTTGCACCTATTTTTGGTATGTATAGATTATCTGAATAAATTCGATAGATACCTAATAAAATAATTACCAACCCCGCTTTAGAGGATAAATTATTTAAGGAATTTTTAGCAAGTAAACCAACATCATAAGGCTTGAGATCACCATTTTTAGAGTTAGTAATTACATAAATGATTATAGTAATTCCTTTTATCAGAACTAAAACTCCTGTACCATACAAAATACAACCTAATATTCCCCAACAAAATGAATCGATAAATATATTATTATAATCTTTTCCTTTTACCTTTTTAGAGAGATAAACTTTATCATAAATCAAAAGACTCAGACCTATAAAGCCATGCATAATTCGATCAAATAATAAAGATATGTCCAAATTAATAGCAATTTCAGCTATCAACCCGAAGGAAATGCAGGTAAATAAAAATAACGGTATAAATGAAATTTTATTTAAAAATTGAATTAAGTTTTCTAGATTTGAGGATTTTTTTTCTGGTAATGTCTGGACAGATTTAATTTCCCTTTTAAATGGTGTTGGTGCTGGCTTAAACTCTACTCCTTCTAAAACAAAAGGAGAACCACACCTTTCACAATAAACTTGAATATTATTTTCAATTAGATGAGAAAGCTCATCAGGAAACTCATATGAGCATTCTCTACAGATATAATGTACCATACTTTTTTGCTACTCCTTTATTAATATCATTAATATTTATTTTAATTTTTTTGTATGAAATTATCTAAAAGATAATTAGTGAGATATTGTTATGGGTTGAGTGGTATGATAGCGTGTAAATTGATTTCCACAACTTACACAAAATACCACACCATTGGTTTCCAAATGCTTTTTCATTTTATTAGTGACTTTTTTACCACATTCACTACAGAATTCAATTTGATTATGTATATTATTAGGAGTATTTGTTTGAAGTTTTATATTTGATTTACCTGAAATCAAATTGTAAAACCCTTCACATAATTTAAGAAATCCGTAACCAATGCCTTTTAGGATATAATACACTCCTTTTATTATATAATAGACTAAATACGCAATCCCTTTAATAATATAATAAGTAAGAGTTATTGCTAATGCTAATAAAGCAATTATGCCAATTATTACCAGTACTTGGGCATAAATTGGTTGCATTGAATACCAATCAATGAATTCATTAAACCATAAGCCAATATTTTCGAGAAAATTATTCCAATCCATCGAAAACAACTCTTTTTTATAATTTTATTTTCTAATAAAAAAATGGTATGAATTGATTTTAAAAAAATTGGAGTCCAGTTTTTGAATTAAATAATAAAAACACCTGTTAAAATTATAAATCATAAATTAATTTTTTCCAATCTAGAGATTTAACAGTCTTATGAAGATAATGATCATCATTTACAATATTATACTTTATATTTATGAATAATTTCTCTGCAAGAATCTTAGATTGGGTTAATGGTACAATCTTATCTTTTGTTCCATGAAAAATAATGACTGGAATTTTAATTAGAGTGTATAATTTAGGATTTAAATACTTTCTAGATAAATAGGGTGCTAGCAAAACCAGTTTAGATATTTTTTTAGAATTTTGACATGCAAAAAGTGTTCCCATTAGAGCTCCAAAACTGGATCCGATAATAATCCATTTATTCTTTTCTTTTAATATTAAGTTTAATTGTTTCATACGTTCCCTTAATAGTAAATCAATAGATTTTGATGGATTGAACTCTACAAAATTCGGTGTAAGACATTCAGGGAACATTCTTTTGAAAAATTGCCCTTTAAACCCACTCCCGGAGCTTTCAAGTCCATGAATAAAAATAATATTTTTCATATTTATAATAATTTTAATATTCATTGTCAGAAGAAAAGTTGTCCATTTCTTCCCTAAAAAGCTTCATTTCTTTTTTATGTCCAAAGTAAACTAGGATTCCAAAAATAGAAAAATATACTACCAGTATCAACATTGTATAAAAATAATATGTATAAGTATATGACATGAAATGCAAAGCAAGTCCTATAATAAAACCCGTGAATAATCTAGATTCTGTGGTGCTTTTTCTAAGCAAAAGTCTTTGAGTTCCCCAATCTATTATTCCTGGTATGGGAAGTATTATACAAAGTAACAATGCTATTTCTGGGCTAAAATCAGCATTAAAAATTAATTTTAATAAGTAAGTTATGAATAAGGCAATTAAACCTCCTAAGATTACGCCAGAACAACGTGAACAAAAATAAATTTTCGTTCGACCAAATTTAAGATAAAACGTGTGATCACTGGCTGAAAGAGGATGGTGTGTTAAAATCATTTGGTATATTTGTTTTTCTTTATTAGCAAAAACCATATCATATAAGAACAGTAATATTGGTACGATAAAAATTATTGAGATGAATGCTTGTAAAAGAAATTCTAAACCATAATTTATAATAATGTCTTGAATTGTAAACATCCCTGCATATATGGATAATTCGATGACCGTAATTGTTACAAGCATTATTAATGAAATAATCAGCAATGCTATAATTGTATAAAAAATTCTCTTTTTTTCATGGTATTTCAAAGGATGATATTTATAGAAACCAACTAGAAATCCAAAGAGAGCAACAATAAAGCACCATTCAAGGTAAATATTCCCATAGAAAGCTAATTGGAAAAGCAATTCCCCTATAAATCCTGCAATTGCACTGGGTATTGAACCTGCTAAAACTGAAAGAAATGTGAATAAAAGAAGTGTGATACCAAATTGTATTGAAAAACTTAAAGTACTGGAAATATAAAAAGTTGAAATAGAACCAAAAGCTTCGGCAAAATATACATATGAAATTGTAATAAACGCAATAATCAGTAAATTAAGAAAAAATCGTCTTAAAATCGTGTATTCTTCAATTTCTTGTTGAGTTTCAGTCATAATAGTCTTCTATCAAATTAGATTTGGACTCATTATTGAAATCCAATATAAAGAATCAATTAAAAATTTCATCCAACTCTTGGATTAAATTATCCTTCGTCATTTCAAATCCTAATCTTAATACCTTCAAAATAATATTTTTTCCAAGAGGTACTTTTAATATTGTATCATCACTTTCTACAATAGAAATTCCTTCATCGTTATAATCAAGCTGACGCTTTAGAGCTTGATAGGCTTTTTCTTTCGATTTGAATGTGGCTCTTGATAATTCATTATAATTCTTAACATCATCTCTTACATTGAAAAAGAGGATAGTTTCTTCTACTTGTGTAATGAAACATTTTTTTGTAACATCTTCCAACCTCTTATAATTAGGGTGTGTATCTTTGCATTGTATGTATGTCTGGTCATTTTTTAAGTAAATAGGGAAGTTTTTATTAATGATTCTGCTAAGCTCTTCTTTAGAGTCACCACCATTTTGAATAAATTCCTTTGCAGAATCAAGAGTGATTCTAATTTGCTCTAATGTTCCCACTTTAGCATCTTTATCAGACCAGTATTTATAGAATGACTTAACAATTGGTTTTATAACAAAATTCAGAGAACCTACATCCAATTCTGAATCTATAAGATCTTTCCCATAATTAAGACTTGTTTCCATTTGTTCAATCATTCTTTTCTCTAAAATTTTATAATTTCTACTTAAGAATTCCATTATTCAACTCCGATCTATTCAATATAAGGTTTTTTTGCAGGTTTGATTATTTATTAAATGTGCTTATTTAAACTAATTTGTTAAAATCTATTATGAAATTAATACTTTGACTAATAATTATTATAAGTATCATTGAGTGAAGCAATGAACTCTTTTTTTGTTAAATTAAACCCTTCTCTAAGTGCCTTAACAATTATTTTTCTCCCCATTGGAATTTTAAGAATTGTAGAATCTTGTTCTACTATTTTAATACCTTTATCAGTAAAATCTAATTGTTTCATCAAATTTTGTTCAGCTACCTCTTTTGAAGGAAAAGCCGCTCGACAAAGATCTCCATAATTATCCACTTCATTTTTTACTTCCAGTAGGTTTACTACTTCTTTTAGATAATTTTTAAATGTATCTTTTGCTACCTGTTTTAATTTATCATAATTCTTATGTGAATGTGAGCATTGATTATTTGTTTGATCAGCCTCAAGATATTTTGGGAAATTTTCCTCAAGAATGTTATTAAAAATCTCCTCAGTTTTTCCATTGATTAATAATTGTTTACCAGAATCTAATGTAACTTTAATTTGTTTTAAAGTACCTGATCTTGCTTCATTTTTTGCCCAATAATCATAGAATGTTTTAACAATTGGTTTAATGATGAAGTTTAATAACCCTGTATCTAATTCAGTATCAATTAGTTTTCTACCTAATTTGATAGAATTCTCCATTTGTTGGATCATACGTTCCTTGATAAGAAGATAATTTCGCTCTATATAATCCACTATTCAATCTCCGGTTGATTTTAAAACAAAAATATTTATTCTTAATCTCAATTAATTATTATTAAAAGATTTTAATTCTTTTAAAATAATTTCATAAGTTTTATAGTATTAATTTTATGTGTTAAGTTATCTCAAGAATTCCGGTAATATTACCTTATAATATAAATTGAAAAATAATATTATTTCGAAAAATGTCATTATATTATTTCAGAACTTTAATTCTTGGCTCAGATCCAGACACTATACATTTTTATCTTTCTAGAGCTTTTGGAGAACCGGGAGAAGATAAAGATACTTATGTATCATGGTATAAAGAAATAAAGGTCTTAGATAATATCTGTGATCTCGAAATTGATACATTGATAAGTATATCAGCGGATATAGATGAAATAATTCCGATGGTTGATGGTATAATCTACTTTTTGAATCCAATATTACAAGAAGAATTAGAACTATTTGAAATGATATTACCAGATATTTTTTCAGTAAAACGTGACATCCCAACAATCGTGATTTTTTATGATCAAAATGGTATTCTTCCTATTACAACAAATGATTTATTAACACATATTTGGGTCAATTTTCCAAATCTTGAAGCATTTGTTAATCTTCCTCCCGAAAACTTTCATCAAGTCCTCCAATGCTTATGTTTAGCAATGATAAATGGTGATACACCACTAAATATTGAAAATGCTTGGATGAGATATCCAATATTTATTCAAATGGCCAATATTTATTTTAATAACCACAATTTTTATTATGCTGCTCAAGCGATAAGAAAAGCAGCTCAAATCGCAGATATCTATAATAAAGAAGAATTTTTTATAATTAGTGAACAAGCAGCTTATCTATATTCAAAACTGAATCTTTATTTAAAAGCCAGTGAAATGTTAGACAAAATAGACAAAATAAAATCTCATAATTTTAAAACAAAACATGCTGATCAAATTCTAGTGGATGGAAATCGATTTTTCAACAAAGCAGATTACGAAAAAGCTGCAGTACATTATGAACAGGCTGCTCAATGGTCAAGTATTGAATTACTAGATAGTAAATTTATTGATGAAGCTTTCAAATTGGCAATAAATTCATGGATTTCAGCTTGTAGAGTTGAAGATGCTTTTAGAATTCTCCAAAGTTTACCTCATAATACAGTTATAGCAATTTTAAAAGAAATCTCAAATAAGATCCTTGGAGAAGCAGAATATTTAGTTAATAAGGGGAATTTAGAATTAGCACGAGAACAGTTATATAAAGCTATTAATAGATATCAGTTAGAAGACCTTTTTAATGAAATTGAAGAACTAGCAAAAAAGCTTGCTGAAGTACTAGAGGACTTATTAAAACTAGAACTTAAGAAAAATAATAAATACGCTGCTAAAAGATACTTTGATGAATTAGAAAATTTATGGATGGGTTCTTATAAAGTTAAAAGAAAAAATATTGATAGTCCATTAGAAGAATTGATTTACTCTTTTCTGAAAGATTATAATTTTGAAATGGCATCTATACTAATTAACAAGCTAGAATCTAGAAAACTTAAAGAAAAGTTAGCAAATACTAGGGATGAATATGAAGAAAAATTCAAAAACCTTAAAAAAAAAGGAATAGAAGAATATATCTCTCGAGGAATTCAAATTATTCAGGAATTTGCTAAAGCGGAATATGATATAATTATTGAGATGAATATACAAAAAATTTCGGAATCAAATATATTAGTTGAACAAAAACATTACCTAAGTGCTGCAAATCTATTAAAAAAGCAAGCCGATTATCTTAAACTAATTGGGAAAGATGATATCAAAGATCAAATCCTTACTAAATCTTTGGATATATTGCTTGATGGTCTTGAATTTGAAGCTTTTTTTATAAATTTCGAAGAACTCTCACTTGATATGAAAACAAAGTATTTAACTCGTATATTTCCTAAGTTTCTTCAAAAATTAGAAGAACTTAGGAACAAAGAAGAATTTATAAGAAAGGATGAAATCTTTGAAAAATCAAATAGATTATATCGAACCCTTTTTTTGTATGATCAATCAAAAGAAATTACATTGCTTTTTATAAAAGTACTCAAAAGAGAAGCATTGAATATTTTAAAGACTGAGGAAGATTTATCAGCAGTGAATAAAGCAGAAAATCTTGTTAAAAGAGTTTTAAACTTAGCATCAGCTTATTTAGAAAAGGAAGAAACTCAAAAAATCACTTTCAATAAAATCTTTAAGAAAGTTACTGAAATTTATATTGATCTAGATAATCTTCATTTAGCAAATGTTTATACTGATAAGATTGAAAAGACTGCTTTTAAAACTGAACTTCATAAAAAAATTGAAATGCTTGAGACTAAACAAAGTGAAATTAGAACTGAAAAAGCCATAAAAACACGTAAGGGAGAAGAATTAAAGGAAAAAGACACGATGATTGAAAAAAGGGCACAAGAAGCGAAATTGGACAAAGATAATGATATGAAAGAAAGGAAAGGATTGAAAAGAGGTTATTTTAAAGACTGTCTAAGCTATTTAAACGATCAAAAGTATGATGAAGCACTGGAGTTATATAAAAATGCTATGAATCGTTTGATAACAATTAATAAATATAGAATTGCTGGTATTTCTCTAGCTATATCATGTCTTATTCTAATAAAACAAAATAAAATTGATGAGGCTAGTAAAATTTTGGAAGTTACTAAAAAGGAACTATCAGGTCTAGGAAAATTATTTTTTGAGACATTTCCAGTGACTTTAACTGAATACGTTATTGATTTGAAGAAATTTCAAAGTGAAAATAAATTCAGTAAAGCACTTAATTACTTCAAGTATCTTCCTTTATTTGAAGAAGAGTTAACAGTTTTATCCGAAGTTATAAATAAACAAATTGAACAACATAAAGAAATCGAAACGGGTGATGAGCCTTCAGTAAAAATGGATAAGATCCCAGAAATGGGAGAAATTAAAGAGTCCCTATCAAGAGAAGAATTAGGAGAACATGCTAAAAAGCAAATACAATTTGATCAAATACTTGGGAAATTGCTAGCTAAATCAGCAGATGCTTTGAGAGATAAAGAAGAAGATATGAAGAAGAGAAAAGCAATGAAAAAGAGATATTACTCTGAAGTATTAATGCTTTTAGATTCTAAGAAATTTACACAAGCTGCAGAGAGTTATTTAGAATTAGCTTACAAATTTTCAAAAAGAAATGATCTTGGAAATAGTTCGCTAATGATCACACTATATGGATTAATTCTATTAAAGATAGATCAACCTATCCAATCAATTAAAGATAATATTACCAAATATTTAAATAGTTTGGGAATAAACAAGAAACTGGTTGAACAAACATTTCCGATAATGTTATTTATATTCATAATCGATACTAAGATTAATAATTTTATTCATTATTTACCTCAATTAAAAGAAATGATGGAAATACTCCCTTTGTTCGAAGAGGAGAAAATTTTGATTAAAATTAATAAATAAGGTTTTATTTTTAATCAACCATATTTGCATAATTTTGTAAATCCTTAACCCGCATTCTTAACGTAACTTCTGTAACACGTGCTAATTTGCTTATTTCTTTTTGAGTTCTATTTTCATTACATATTTTTGATCCAATGTATATAGCAGCTGCAGCAATTCCTTTAGGATCCTTTCCTGCGGAATTAAATCCACTACTTCTTGCTTTTTCAATTATTTTCACTGCTACATTACGACATTTCATAGAGAGTTTTAATTCCTCATTAAATTTATCAACATAACGTTCACTTGAGAAGTGAGTAACTTTTAATCCTAATTTTGGAAGAACCTCCATTAAGATTAGTCGATAACTTTTGATAACTTTCTTCTTTGGGATTTGAGCTACTTTTGTAATCTCTTCAGCAGTTCTTGGTATTCCATGAACTCTCAGAGCAGCAAAAATAGACGCTGATAATAATGTATCAATACTACGACCCATCGTTAACTTCTTTTTTACAGTTTGAGTATAAATTCTGAGAGCATCTTCTGCTACAGCATCAGGAATTCCGAGTCTTTTTTGTAACCGTTGTAAGTTTGGTAAAGCAATCCATAAATTTCTCTCATAACTAGTTGTTAAGGATCGATGAATTTTTGCTAATCTATTAAATTTAGACTTATATTTTGGACTTAATAAAGTACCTCTAGCATCCCTAGATCCTCTAATAATCGTTCTGGGGCCAATAGGACTGTACACTCTTTCATTGCTCTTTCTTTTTTGAATTTCTTCTTGAGTAAAAGCTCTCCGAGGACTATCGTCAAGAATACGTGAATATACAAATCCGCAATTTAAACAAACATAGAATCCATCTTCTTCACTAATCTTAGGTGAATCGCAACATGAAGGCCCTTCCTCGGCACTATCTTCAAAAAAGTCATCATTTTCAAAATGAGCTGGCATAATATTTGAGATTGCTAAAGGATTCTATTTGAATTATTATTTTATTACATAAAAATACATAAATTAACAAATATATAAGTTTAATCTATTTTAATTCGACTTGTGAAAATTTAAATCTTAATCTTTTTAACTAGTATCTTAAAAATAAATAACAAATAAAAATTAAATCAACCTATTAATAATATTAA
>JBHLNK010000065.1:0-16759 GCA_048941625.1 Promethearchaeota archaeon
TTTTAATTAAATTCTATGTAAATTCGGTGATTTTTATTTGCCAGTTGTCCATGTAAATATGTGGAAAGGAATTTCCCAAGAAAAAGTTAAAGAAATAATATCAGGAATAACAAAAGTCTTTGTCGATATGGGTATTCCCGCCCAAGCAGTTGAGGTTATAGTTCATGAAATTCCTAAGGCTCATTGGGGAATAGAAGGTAAACCTGCTACAGAGGCTCGCCCAGATGCAAAACCTCCTTAAAAGATTTATAACATAATTTAATTATTAATTTACAAGAGTTTTGTCATTTTATTTGTAAGTTTCAATAAGAGTGTCGTTTTAGGAGTTCATTATCCTAAAAATAAAGAGAAAAAAATGATTTGATAATTGTCATTTCATATTTACTGAAATCCTATCATAATAATAATTTCTTAATTTTAACGATTTTTTCCTGACATCAAAAACTTTATATATAAATAAATGATTATTTCTATATAGAACAGTTCGATATAGAACAATCAATTTAATAAAGTCAATAATGATTAAAAGATGAAAATTAAGAGGAAAGGTGGGTTTCTCATCTCACAAATACATCAAACTGCAGGAAGGATATTTAGTAGAAAATTGAAAACTCATAAAATTAAAATCAACCCAGGGCAAGGGCGAATAATGTTTACTTTATGGGAAAAGGATGGAATTTCCATAAAAGATCTTGCAAAACGTACTTCATTAGGTAAATCAACATTATCAACCATGCTAAAACGTATGCGTGATAAAGGATATTTAAAAATAGAACACCCTTCTGATAATGAGCGCACAAAATTAGTTTATATACTTGAACAAAGTAAGGAAATAGAATCCTCATTTGAAAAACTCGCGAAAGAGATGAATAGTATTTTTTATAAGGGCTTTGAGGACAATGAAATAACTAGATTTGAGGAAGATCTTGAAAGAGTCCTATATAATTTAAAAGAATACAAAGATTGATTGTTAAATGAATATATTGGACTATGTCTTGTTGAGCAATAATAGATTTATAGGAATGTAAAAATAAAGAAAGAAACTAATTTGAACGAAACTTTAAATATTTTATTTAACTTAAAATCAATTCGGAATTATTCCAAAAAGGAAATAAAAGAAGAAGATCTTGAATCAATTTTAAATGCCGCAATTCGAGCGGCAAATTCTGGTAATCGGCAAGTGTATTCCATTATTGTTGTGGAAGATAAGGAATTATTGAAAAAATATTTTTATGGGGGAAATAAGGCACTTGTTTTTCTTATAGATTTCAATCGTTGGTTTGATCTGGCAAAACATTTGGGCTATTCAATTGAAGAATCCGTTGATGGAATGCGAGGGTTTACCATTAGTAGTATGGATGCAATGCTAGCCGCTCAGAGTGCTGCGATTGCCGCAAAATCACTCGGGATCGGATCCTTATTTACCACATCACTTCATCGTCAAGATCTATTTGAAGTATATGAATTTTTAGGAGTGCCTGAAAAGTATTGTTTTCCTTATCTTTCCCTTTGTCTTGGATACCCTAATGAAGAATCCAAACCACTAAAAGGGAGAGTTAAAAAAGGAGTCATCCATTATGGTAAATATCACTCCTTAACTCAAAAAGAACTAGATGAACAAATCGCAGAATATGATAACGAGGAAAACAATCTTGGGCTTTTTTCCGCCCAACAACAAAGAAAAGAGAAAGGTTTTGATCACTATTTAAGTTTTTACTTTGCAAACTGGTCGAAATCACAACCAAAGCATGAAATTGAAAATTTTTATGCCGCACTTCAACGTTCTGAGTTACTTCAGGCTAAAAAATTTCTTAATCTTAATTAAATTTTTGTTTTTTATTTTTTTCTCTCTTCTTTAAGAGGTTTAACTATGATAAATAATAATATGGGGAGTATTTAATAAAACTAAGTGAAATTTTTAAAAATAGAGAAAAAAAAATTCTAAAAATAAAGAGAAAATAAATTTTGAGGTACTACCTTTTTAAGTTTGCAGAAACCCAATCATAATAACCAGTATCTTCTAAATGTTTGGGGATCTCTGCAAAAAATTGAGATGTGATATCTTTAACATGCTTCGCTGCAACTGGATGAAACATCATTGCTAAATCTAAACCCACAAGACTTAAAGAAAGAGCGTTGAGTACTTCCCAGATTGGACCTCTGTACTGTCTTAATCCCCATTCAGGAGCTTGTTTCTCACTCATCCATGCTTCTCTAGCACCCCAAGCATTTGTAGTTCCACCACTTATTGGGTATGCTAAATCAGTCTCACCTAATAAACCTGCCACACGCATTCTTTGATAGATACTAAAACTATACTCCATTCCATAACCGAGTGTAGCACATGTTGGATCCATAACAATTCGGTTTCTTGGTAATCCCAATTCAAGAGCATCCTTGTTCATCTTAATTTGATTATTCATATCTAAACTTGTCCAAAGTAGACAATTATGATCATATTTTACTGCTAAAGGTATAACTTCTTCCCAGGTAGCCTTATCTGCTGCTGAAAGCATTAAAACTTCACTTTCAGTCGCGGCAGCTGTTACCTCAAACATTTCTACATCTTTCTTTTTATTTCCAGAACAACCGATTATTACGGGAACATCAACAGCTTGTAGTATGTCTTCTAAAAACTTTCTAGATTGAGAAACTGGAGCATCTCCCATTGCAGGATCGATCTCCAAAGAATGAAAAGTAATGCATTCAGCTCCGAATTTATCTACTGCAAATTTTGCCCATTTAGCTGGAGTTGCTAAAACATCACCATATTCCTGTTTTATAGGTTTTGGCAGCATCATTTTAGCGCCCATATCAAAGACATCGTAAGTCACTAAAGGAGGATTAGGGTTTCGCTTATCCAATCCAAGGAAATTATAAAACGGAGGTACAACTTCTCCTCCAATTACAGCTTTTTTCCCATTTGAACGGACAAATTCAATGGTTTCAATTTTTCCAGGAAATTCTAAATCGAGTGAAAATTTAGAAGGAGTCCATTCAGCTTTCCCAGGAACTCCAGGTAATACTGCTTGAGCTGCAGCTTGAACGATACTAGGTAACATTTGGAATTCAAGGTATTCTGCGAATAAATCTACATCTTGGAGCTCAATCTCTTCTGTATCTTTCATAAATTCAGCTAATTTTTTGCTTAATTCATCGAAGGAAATTTTAAATCACTTTGATTTATTTGATTTATTGATATTGAAAAAAACATTATAAAAAATATAAAATTTGTTTATTGAAAACTGCAATTACTTATAAGACATATATGTCGATTTTAGTCATTTTTCTTTAGTTTTTAAAAATATATAAAAAAGAATAGTTTTACTTATTTTTCACTAAATTTCCCTGATGCTTCTAATTTTGAAATTTCTTGTTCTTCTAATTTCTTAAAATCAATCTTTCCAACTAAAGTTTTAGGTAATTGATCTGTAAATTCGATTTCTCTTGGACAACTCCATTTGATTAAATTTTCGCCACAATAATCTATTAATTCTTTTTCCATTTTAACACTGGCTTTATCAGGTTCTTTTAGAACTATGTATGCTTTTACTCTTTGGACTTGTTTTTCATCTGGTATTCCAATAACACAAGCTTCGAGGACATCTGGATGCTTATAAAGTACATCTTCAACTTGAGCAGGATAGACATTAAAACCTGACGATTTTATCATTCTTTTCAATCTTATTTTAAAATAAAAAAACCCATCTTCATCCATTGTCGCAAGATCTCCTGTATGGAGCCAAATCTTTCCATCATTATGTTTTTTTAAGGTTTTAGCAGTTTCTTCGGGTTTATTTAGATAACCGAGCATAACAGCAGGTCCGTGTATGCATAATTCTCCTTCTTGACCAACTGGAGCTTCTTCAAACGATCCAATTTTTACTATCTTCATCAACATGTCCGATGTAGGAATACCAATGCTTCCTTCCCGATATTCTCCTAAGGGCATAGCACATATTCCAGTTACAGCCTCGGTTAATCCATATCCTTCACGAAGTTGAACAGGAGAGCCATTATTTCTACAAATTTCTTCAAACTTTTCTTTTGTAGTTCGTGGGAGAGTATCTGCCCCACAAAAAGCTGCTTTTAAGAAACTTAAGTTTGTATTTTGGAATTTAGGATTTCGGTTAAGAGCTTCATATAATGTAGGAACCCCAAATAGTAAGGTTGGATTTTTAGCTTCAATTAGATCAGCAACTTGATCAGGTGTAAATGATGGTACAAGGATACTTTTTCCACCACCCATAAACACAGCATTGACACAAACCCCAAGTCCAAAACCATGAAAGATTGGTAATATAGCAAGAGCAGAATCTTTATCAGACATATCCATCCATTTAGCAACTTGAGTTCCTTCTGTGATAAAATTATAATTTGAAAGCATAATTCCCTTTGGAACCCCTGTTGTTCCTCCAGAATATAAGATTGCTGACATATCCTCCGATTTCATTTTGCTTTCTGGAATTTCAGCATATTCTTTAGCCAATATATATTTCCACCAAGCAATCTGCGGATTCTCTGGTACCTCGATCTTATCTTGACTCAGTTGAGCAAGTATTAATACTTTTAACGAGGTATTATCTATAATTTTTATAAAATTAGTCCAAATTTTATCAAGCGTAAGTGCATGAGTACTATTACTAAGATTTAAGAAAAATTCAATCTGTTTAGGAGGACTCAAAGGATGTATCATACTTGCAACTGCCCCGATTTTATTAATTGCATAAAAACATATAATTCCTTGAGGAGTGGTCGGCATTGCTATTGTCATTCGATCTCCTTCTCTTAAGCCAAGATTAAATAAAGCTTTAGCACATTGATCTATTTGTTCAATCAATTCTGCGTATGAGGACTCATAACCCATAAAATCATAAGCTATTGAATCAGGATATTTTTTAGATGTTTGCAATACTGCTTTATACAAAGTGGTTTTTGGATAATCAATATGCTCAGGGACATGTTTATCATAAAATTTTAGCCATGGTTTTTTCTCATACATTTATTACTTTCCTCATTAATCAATTTTTAAAAAAACTTCACAAAATTTTAAAAAAGTATCTAAAAGAAGATACTTTTAGGTATTTTATAAATATTATTTCATTTACTAATCTTCTTTCTATGCAAAAGGAATATTACTCCTAGAGCACAAATAATGGAAATTAGTAAGAATCCTATATGAAATCCAGGTATTAATGGTAAGTAATATCTTGTTAGATCTTTGTTAGCTGTTAATGTAAAAGTATCTGGTCCACCGCTAACTAGAATAACTTCAATGTAATAGATTTTATCTTCAGGAGCGGTATAATTAATGTCAGGATTATCATCCAGACTATAAGCAACAGTTGGGGGATTATTAAAAATATTAGAGTTAAGAGTATTATCACTATTTAGGTTAGAACCTGAAGGACGTTGATTAAAAAGAAAAAGTGTAAAATTTCCACTTCCATCATGTACTAAACTAACTTCAAGAGGTTCAGGATCAGTAGCATTTAAATCTGTCAAGAAAAAAATATAATCCCCATTATCAAAGTTATCGATATGAGTAAAAGCAAGGGAATTGGTTATCGGAATAAGCAAAAAAAATAATATAATCGGAATAAATATCTTTTTATAGTTCATTATAGAGGTTACTCTCTCTGTTTCGAAAAATATATTATACTATAATTGTGAGTTTTAATTAAAATTCACTTTAGTAATTTTTTTGAATTATTACAGAAATTTAATATTATGGTCAAAACTTAATAATTTTGAAATTTCATGGAGAATTATAAAATCGGAAATTTGACATTTGGAAAATATCATGGTTTAGGAAATGATTATATTCTAATTAATGACATTCAATATAATATTCCTGATGAGAAAAAATCAGCCTTAGTAAGCAAATTGTGTGAACAGCATTTTTCAGTTGGAGCCGATGGTTTAATTTTTGTATGTAAGTCTATGGTTGCTGATATTAAGATGAGAATATTTAACAACGATGGATCTGAGGCAGAAATGTGCGGAAATGGGATTAGATGTTTTTCTAAATTTATTTATGAAAGTAATATTATTAAGAAGGAAGAAATTACAATTGAAACTATTAAAGGAATAATGAAAGCGAAGCTTAAAATTACAGATTATATTGTAAAAAGCGTGGAGATTGACATGGGTCAGCCCATAATGAAATGTGAAGAGATCCCCGTCATTCTTGAAGATCCCGTTGATAAGTGTATTAATGAATCCTTAGTTGTGTTAGACAAAATTTTTAAATTTACAGCTGTTTCAATGGGAAATCCGCATGCAGTAATTTTTATTGATAAACAACTGAATGATGATCAATTAAATATGTATGGAGCCTCAATCGAGTCAAATGAGCGCTTTCCAAATAAGATAAATACTGAATTTGTAAAAGTGATTTCTAAGGAAGAAAGTATTGTAAGAGTATTTGAGAGAGGGGTTGGTATTACAAAATCATGTGGTACAGGAGCTTGCGCGTCTGTTGTTGCAGGTACAGTTTTGGGAATATTCAATGAAAATGTACCCATAACTGTCCATAATGATGGTGGAGATTTAAAAATCACTTATAATGGGAAAACTGTTCTTATGGAAGGGCCAATAGAAAAAGTGTTTGATGGAATGATTGAATTAATTGAAATTTAACCCCTGATTAAAAATGAATTATACTGATTGGTTAAAGCGTAAGGATTTAGAGTATAAGGAAGGGATTCTTTATTTTGCTGATTTAAATGTTGTAGAGATCGCTAATAATTATGGTACTCCAATTTACATTATTAATGAACAAATGATAAGAAGAAAATATAATGAATTAAAAAATATTTTAGATTCAGAATACCAAAAAAACAGGATATTTTATGCTGTAAAATCAAACACAAGTCTTTCAGTTTTAAGAATCCTCGCTTCTGAAGGCTCTTATTTTGATTGTTCTTCAACAGGGGAAATTTATGCATGTTTAAAGTCAAATATCCCTTCAAAACATTTAATCTACACTGGCAATATGTTTACAAATAATGATTTTGAATTTGCTGTTGATAATAATGTTTTAATTAACCTTGATAGCTATAGTCAATTAATAAGATTAAATAAGATTTACGGTGATTTGCCTAAAGAAAAAGATATCATATCTTTTCGATTTAATCCAGAAGTTGGAGCAGGACATCATCCCCACACAATCACAGCTGGTAGAAACATAAAGTTTGGAATATTAAAAGATAAAATTATTAAAACGTATTCAAAAGCAAAAAATTTAGGATTTAAAAAGTTTGGAATTCACCAACATATTGGTTCAGGAATTATAGATGCTTCAGATTTTGAAGAACCCATAAAGCAATTTTTATCAATAATAGAAAAGATATCAAAATCTTTAGATATTCAATTGGAATTTGTAGATTTTGGAGGAGGTATTGGCATTCCTTATCATCCAAAATCTGACCCTATTGATTTAAATGTATATAGTGAGATTGTTATTCGAAAATTTAAAGAGTTAACGGAAAAAGGAGAAATTGGAGAACCCTTTATTTTTATCGAACCAGGTAGATTTATATCTGGAGAATCAAGTATTCTTTTAACTCAAATAAATACAATAAAAGATAATGGATATAAATTATTTGCTGGAATAAATGCAGGATTTAACACTTTAATCAGACCAACATTATATGGGGCATATCATCATATAGTTGCATGCAATGAGAAAAGTGAAGCAAAATCGAAACAATATGACATCGTAGGTCCTATATGTGAATCTGGAGACATTTTAGGAAAAATGAGAAAGATGAATGAATTGCACGAAGGAGAATTTCTCGCAATACTAGATGTTGGAGCTTACGGATTCACTATGAGTAGTCCTTATAATTCAAGACCTAGACCGGCAGAACTTTTAATAAACAATGGCAATATATACAAAATCCGGCATGAAGAAACAATGGATGATTTATTACAATCTCAAACAATTCCAGAACACTTAAAATAAAATAATTATTAAAATGTCTATAAAAATACTGTAAATAAGGGATATAATTATGGTTAATTTAAAAGAAGTTATTAAACACTATCCATTATTTACTTTCTTTATATTAACTTTTTCTTTCTCTTGGATAATTTTTTTTATTTACGTTTTAAATCCTAATGAGATTAGTCTAATGTTTGTTATACTTGCTATATATGCACCTGCACTTATGGCATTGTTAATATCAAAAATAACTGGCGATGAACAAAATAACAATAATGCACTTGTTAAGTGGATTGTTTTTTTTATTATTTGGATAATCGCGACAATCACTTTTATTTTGAATTATTTGATACAAACTATGGATTTTTCTTTAATAATCTTAATAGCGGCTTTTATTTTAGGTTTATTACCAGCAATTATGGTGTCATCTGGTTTTTCTAAAAATTCTGATATAAAAACCATATTTCAATCATATGTAAAACCTAAAGGACATTTTGGTTTTTATCTATTCGCAATTCTATATCTACCCACCATTTTTTTCATAGGAATTGCTATTACACTGGCAATTGGTGAAACAGTTATATGGTTAAGCTTGCCTAGTGGATTTGAGCTTGTTGGATTAATCATTCTTACTTTTTTATATACATTTTTCTTTGGTGCAGGTACTAATGAAGAACCAGGCTGGCGTGGTTTCGCTTTACCTAAATTGCAATTGAAATATTCACCTCTTGTTGCAAGCTTAATTTTAGGATTAATTTGGGGATTTTGGCACGCTCCTATATATCTACCTCAATATGATTATCCTTTTGAATTCATCCTTTTTTTATTAAACACTTTAAAAATAACTATTATTCTTACTTGGCTTTATAATCGTACTAGAGGTAATGTTTTATCCACGGCATTGTTACATACAATCGGAAATCTTACTTTTGAGTTTATACCAGCAACTCTTGCATCAGAAATTATTCAAATAATTATACCGATTATACTAATATTTATTGATCGAATGTGGAAAAAGAATTAATAATTAGTAGAATTTAATAATTATGAGATAAAATTATAAAAAGTGGGACTATTAAGGCTTGGATACCCTTTAGTAATCTCGATGAAGTGTTGGCATTATGAAATCTTAAACAACTAAGATTAATGATATTACTGATCTGCACTGATTTTTTTATAATTTTATCTTTCAAATTTTGCTTTTTATAATCCTAGAACTTCATTTGTAGTATAAATTTTATTTTCTGTAGCATTAATTATAAATTTAATAGCTTTTATTGCTCCATTTGCAAAACACTCTCTACTGTGAGCTTGATGTTTTAATTCTATCCTCTCTCCAGACCCACCGTATAATATTGTATGATCTCCTACAATGTCACCTGCTCTTATTGAATGAATTCCAATCTCATTTTTAGCACCAACTGTGCGTTTATTAGGACCTAAATTTCGTCCAAATTTAGCAATTTTATCAAATTCAGAACCTAGAGTATTACTTATTATCTGCCCTATTTTCATCGCTGTACCGCTCGGGGAATCTATTTTTCTATGGTGATGTGCCTCTATTACTTCAATATCCCAATCATCTAAATATTTAGTTAATATTGATGCCATTTTAAAGAGTACATTAATACCAGTGGCCATATTTGGGGAAATAACAGCAGGTGCATTATTTTTTTCTACAAATTCTTCAAATTTAGTTAAAAATTCATCTGAAAGAGCAGTTGTACCAATTACACATCTTAATCCATTTCTTACGCATACTAAACAATTCTTTTCTGTCGCTTGCGCTACTGTAAAATCTACTGCTACTTCTGGGTCAGTATCATCAATTATCTCCTGCAAATTATCAACATCACTAATCTTGATTTTATTTGGATCTTTTTCACCAACTAATATTCCCAATTCATCTCCTATTGACGAGATATCACAAGCTGCAACAACCTCGATACTTTGATCATTCAAAGCTAACTTGCTTATAATTCTGCTTGTTGTTCCTGTTGGCCCTAAGATAAGTAATCTAATCATTATCTTTCACTCTCAATAGTTATACTAACTCTAATTTTTTTAATACTTCTCTAATTTTAATCTTGTTTGTTTCTAGTGGAGGTGTCATTGGCATCCGCATCCTTGCATTCATCAAATTCATAATTTGAGCGGCAAATTTTACAGGTCCTGGATTTGTCTCAATAAACAACACTTTAAATAAGTCGTATAATTCTAATTGCATATTTCTTGCTTTATTCCATTCATCATTAAACATCAAATTTGTAAATTCAACCATCTTTGAGGGAATTATATTTGAAGCAACACTTATAACTCCTCTTCCCCCCAAACTCATTATATGATAGGTCATACTATCATCTCCACTAAGTACAATAAAATCATCTGGAGTAGTTTTAATGATTCTTGTTATTTGATCGATGTTTCCACTAGCGCATTTTATTCCTACAATATTATCTTTAGTATTAGCCAAAATAGAAACAGTTTCAGGTTCTAAATTTGTTCCAGTACGACTAGGAACATTATATAAAATCATCGGTAAGGATATTGAATCTGCAATTGCAGAGAAATGATCTGCAAGAGAATGTTGAACAGGTTTATTATAATATGGTACAACTACTAAAATACCATTTACTCCTGCTTCTTCAGCATATTTTGAAAGCGAAATTGCTTCTTTAGTGGAATTACTTCCAGTTCCCGCCAATACAAAAGTGTCTTTTCCACATTTTCTTACTTCATCCACAGCAATATCCATAGCTTCATGATGTTCTTCGTGAGACATTGTGGCACTCTCTCCAGTAGTTCCCATAGTTAATATATGACATCCGTTATTGATTTGAAACCTTATGAACTCCCTATATTTTTCCTCATCTATTGATAAATCCTCTTTAAATGGTGTGATTAAAGCAGTTATAACATTTTTTATTTCATCTCTCTTAAGCATATTAATCTACCTTCTGTTGTTTTAATAATTGAATTAAAGCAATTAATAGTAAAAATCGTATTTAAGAATTATTAATAACATTATGATGATTATACTCTCTCTGTGGAAATCTAAAATCTTTATAAAGAAAATAAAGCGCTAAAAGGATTCTACACTTTTTTTTTAAAAACAATTAATCTTAAATATTAAAATTGCAACATTGCATTTGGGGAGGCTATTTATTGTTTAAATTAAAGACTAATACAATTAGAATAATATGAGTAGATGTCCCAAGATCTAAATCAGATTCCGAAAGATTTGTATTTAAACTTAGTAGGAGTAATTATTGTTGCATTAAACAAGAATGGAGAAATAATAGTATTAAATAGAAAAGGATATGAAGTCCTTGAGTATAATACTGGAGAGTTAACCGGGAAAAATTGGTTTGAACAATGCATTCCCAATCTTTTTAAAGATCAAGTTTTAGGAATTTTCAAAAAGATAATGGAAGGAGAGATTGAACCACTTGAGTTTTTTGAAAATCCTGTAGTTACAAAATTTGGAAATAAAAAAATCATTGCATGGCATAATACTGTATTATATGATACAAACAATAACATTATTGGAACCTTGAGTTCAGGAGAAGATATTACTGAGCGAAAAAAAGCTGAAAAACAGTTAAAAGACCAAAGAGCTGCTTTGGAAAGTATTTTCAAAGCAGCACCTATAGGTATAGGAGTTGTTGTTAATCGGGTATTTACTCAGGTAAATGACCGATTTTGTGATCTTGTAGGTTATTCCCGTGATGAGCTTCTAGGAAAAAATGCTAGAATTGTGTATCCTACAAATGAAGATTATGAATATGTAGGAAGAATAAAGTATAGTAAAATTCAAAAACATGGAATTGGAACGGTTGAGACTAGATTTAGAAGAAAAGATGGCAAAATATTAGATATTTTGCTGAGTTCAGCACCGATTAATCCGCCTGATCTCACCAAAGGAGTTACATTCACAGCATTAGATATTACAAAACGTAAAAAAGTGGAGAAATACCTAAAAGATTCAGAGGAAAAGTATCGCCTTCTTGCTGAAAATCTCAATGATTTAATCTCTGTTATAAATAATAAAGGTTGCATTGAATATATTAATGAAAGAACTCATAAAAAAGTTATGGGGTATTCTTATAAAGATCTTATGCATAAACCTGTGTTTGAATTAATTCATCCAGAAGATAAAGAAAAAGTAATTCAAGAATTTAAAAACACATTCAAATATGGAGAAGGATTTGTTGAAGCTAGAATTATCCATAAAGATGGTTATTTTATTTGGACAGAAACTAATGGTAAAGTTTTTTTAGATAGTGATGGTAAAATTAAAATCCTCACAATTACAAGAGATATTAGTGAACGTAAGAAAATAGAAATTGCCCTAAGACAATCTGAAGAAGAATATCGTCGAGCATACAATCAAAGTAATTTTTATAAAGATGTATTTACTCATGATATTAACAATATCCTGCAAATTATTTTATCATCTGTAGAGTTAGTAAAACTATTTTCTAGTGATCTAGAGCAAAAAAAGCCTTTAGAAGAATCTATTAATCATATTTATGATCAAGTGATTAGAGGAAAAATGTTAGTAAAAAATATTCAAGAACTTTCCAAAACTAGTGATTCGACTAGCAATTTATTTTTAATTGAAATAGTCAAAGTATTAGAAGATTCAATAAAATCGATTAAAAATCAATTTAATAAAAAACAAGTTGAAATAGAAATTCAATCAGACAATAAAAATTATCTCGTCATGGCTAATGATCTTCTAAGAGATGTGTTTGAAAATATTATTTCAAATGCAATCCGGCATAATATTAATCCCCTAATACAGATTTCCATAAAAATTTCCAGGAAATATTATAATGAGAGTAAATTTATTAAAATTGAATTCTTGGATAATGGACAAGGTATACCGGATTCAATGAAACATTCAATTTTTAATAGACAATATAAAAGAGAAAAAATTCCTTCAGGTATAGGTTTAGGACTTTTATTAGTAAAAAAAATTTTGAAAACCTATAAAGCAGAAATAAAGGTTGAAGATCGTGTTAAAGGAGATTGTACAAAAGGAAGTAATTTTATAATCAAAATACCAGAATCTATTTAGTCCAATTATTTAATAATATACTCTAAATTTTAAATTTCAATAAAATTAGAAAGTATTAATATTGACAATTTTAAATTACTCTCCAGATTTTATTTTATTATGCAACTTGATATATTAAATAAATTTCAGGGATGCTTACTTGGAGTGGCAATAGGAGATACATTAGGACATCCCTTTGAAGGAAAACTTCGATCTCAAATATTTACATATTTTGAAGATTTTGGTGAGTTTTTAAAATCTAATTCTGATTTATTTAGGACTTATACAGATGATACTCAATTAACCTTACACCTTGCTAAAGCTTTTATAAAAGGTAATGGGTTTAGCTTGGATTACATAATCAGAGAATTTGTAAATTGGCTAGACGATCCTCCTATTGGTCCTGGTTATGGTTGCATATCTTCCATTCGTAAACTAAAATATGGCGTCCCTTGGAAGCAAGCAGCTTCCAATTCCGGAGGAAATGGTACTACGATGAGGATTGCTCCAGTCGGTTTATTATACTGCAAAGATCCCAAAGCATTAAAGACAGCAGCTATTAAAACTAGTGTAATTACTCACTCTCACCCTGCTGCTTCTGCTGGAGCGATCGTAATAGCTCGTGCGATTGCCTATCTAATTGATAAAGATCCAAAAAATGGCTTTTCTGTTGATGATTTCTTTAAAGTGATAATCAGTCCCATTTCTAATTCTCAAGACGATGTGTGGAATGAATTTGTCGAAATTTTACAAAAATTAAAATCAAGCTTAAATATACCAATTGAATCTGGCCTTATCAAATTTTCTCAAGCTGGTGTTAAATCCCCTTATTTTATTGAACAATACCTTGGACAAGCATTTGTGCATCCATACACAATAAGTACAGTTGTATGCTCGATTTTTATATTTCTCAATAAATTAAATTCTTTCAATGACTGCATCCTTGAGCTTGCTACTGCAGGAGGAGATAGTGATACTGTAGGAGCAATAGGGGGAAGTTTGGCTGGTGCTTATTTCGGTATGGAAAACATTCCACTTAATTTGGCAAAATTAGTAAAAAATTATAAGAAAATTTTGAAAATTGGTGAGGATCTCTATAATGTCTTTGAAAATAGATTTCTAAAAGGAATTATCTAATTTTTCAAAAAACTTTTTTAAATCATCTAAACAAGTATTGCAGAATTCTGGTGGCTTATTATCTGTATCAGCTAAAGAATTTGAGAATCTCATAATACAGAATTTATTACAATGTAGTAATCCAAAAGTATGACCAAGTTCATGAATCGCTTCTTTTAAGATCCTCTCTTCGAAAAGTTTTTTATTTTGAGTTCTCCTATAAAAAGATTCTCTTAGTCTCTTAATGGAAATTAATCCTTCAACTGTGTGCAATTGAAAATTTCTTCTTGGAGTCTTTGCTAGGCCAAACACAAAATATAAAGATTCTGTATAGATATCTTGGTCGATAATTCCCAGTACTCGAAATATATGTTCACTCTTTACTATAGAGGTAATCTTATTCAATATTTTGGAAGCGTTATATTGCCCTCGTTGCTTATTATACCATGATTTATTTAAAGGCATTATATTTAGTGAAGGATCAACTGTAATGTTGTGTTCCTTGAATTTTAATTCTAAACTTTTTGCCAAGTCTTTTAAAGTAGATTCATCTACTTCGCCTATTTTTATTAATCTAATAATTCTTTCCATTTGGGTTAAACAATTAGTGGAATTTAAATTGAAAAAATATTTTAATTTTTATTATTTATAACAAATATTAATTAATTTTTATTTCAAGAAGTAGGATCAATTCACCCACCTTTGATTAAGAAATAAAAACTTAAAGTAGATCTTCTCAATAAACATAGGGAGGGTGGTCTAGCCTGGTATGATACTATAGAGTCTTTCTCTATAGCATAATTCTTGGTTTGGGACCAAGGGGTCGGGGGTTCAATTCCCCCCTCTCCCATTTTTACGATTTATAATAGTTTATACGAATCAAGTATCGATATTTATTAGATCTTCAATCTCTACTGAATTTTCAGTATTAAAGTAAACTTCTGGGATGGATTCTTGAATTGATGAGAATAAGCTCAGAATAATCGCGGGATTTTCAGAAGTTACGATATAATAATTCAGAATTTTGCTAAATTTGGAGATTTTTAGATTATCTTTGAATAATTCGAGAAGTTGAAGGATGTCATCATTGAATTCTGAAGTTTTTTTTATCCAAGCGATGATCCTCTTCTTTTTTGGAGGTTTTTTGGGTTTAATTTTCAATATTAATTTCATTTTAGATTGTACCAAATCAAATTCAGATGTTTGCTTTTATTATAAAACTAAGTATTTAAATAAGGAGGTTTTTGATATAAAACTTCTAATGTGTCATTTAATTGAAGTTTCTAGGTTATTTTCAGCAAATTAATCTTTTCTTAATATTTTATCTAATTCTTCTGTTATTTTTCTGGTTTTCTTATCTTTTATCCAATATCTGATTTTTGAAGATCTGAGAAACGCTTGAATTTTCTCATTTAATTCACTTAATATTTCTTTTTCTTGTTTTGATAGTTGAGGGATGGATTCTTCAATTTTTTTCTTGACTTCTTTGACTTCTTCTTCAATTATTGGGATTTCAATCTGTTCTTTTCCATATATAACTCTTTTTCTTAGAATATCTTTTATGCTGTTTATCCATCCTTGAATCCAGGGATAATTACCAGGTTTTTTTGGATCATTAATCTCTATGTCTTTTCTTTCAACCTTTATTAAATCATCGGGACAAGAATTCACACAAGCACCACAATAAAAGCAAGCATCTTCGTTACATGCTATTTTTCCAAATTTTATAACATCTTCAGCACTTTCGGGGATGAAAAATGATTCAGTAGGACAGATATTTACACATGCTTTGCATCCTTGAGGATCACATTTTTGAAGCATATTTTTTTTTATAATTACTTCTCCTTTAATAGGAGAATTAATTGAAAAACAGTGAGTAGGGCATTCTTTTTGAATTTTAAAGTAATCCTTGACATTATGTCTATCTCTCACATTTAAACATAGTTTACAAATATCATTTTTTTTATCTTCAATACATTTCTTCATATCAATTTTGTAAAATTTACCTATTGAAGGGAATTTATCCAAATCTATTTGATTATCAGGTAAAATATTTTCATGAAATGCATCATTTGGACAGATAATGGCACACAACATGCAATAACAACATTTTTCATGATCTATTAATATTTTAGGATTGGTATCATCTAAAATTCCCTGAGCAATGTCTGGAATGGGTCCAAGCTCAATGGCATCAACAGGACATACGATTTTACAAAGTGAGCATCCTATGCATCTTTTTATATCATATGTTAGTTTTTTATCGACATTTTGAAATTTCCATTTAAGAATTAATTGATCTGAAGTGATTTCTATGTTCTTTTCTATAGATTGAGTTTCTCCATTTACAGAATCGTCATCGGGCAATGTTTGAGAAAGAATAAGCTTTTTATTTTTATTTCAATAAGAGTTCTAAGTTCAATTAAATTTGAAATATAAAAAAAACTTTCGATAATCTAGTTTAAACCTTTTGATAATTCTCTTTTTAGAATTTAAATACTAAGTATTTTTATCATTTTCAAAAAGTCAAAACATAAATAATATAATTTCTGTAATGATTTTGTATAAAAAAAATTATGCACTATATACAAATGTTTAAATAATAGAATATATTTTTGAACATATCATAATTA
>JBHLNK010000065.1:16769-21559 GCA_048941625.1 Promethearchaeota archaeon
ATTTTGTATCAAAAAAAGTATTGGAGGAAACGATAAGATTTATTCTAAAATCAGGGCTAACAAAAATGTTGGTGATAAAGAATAAAAACCATTTTTATTGCTGAAGATGATAGAGATCTTCAAAGATTATACGAGATTTTACTAGGAATGTCTGGATTTCAAGTCCTTGGAATAGCTAATAATGGGGAAGAAGCAATAAAAATGTTCAGACTTTTTACTCAAAAACCGGATATCATAATTTTAGATTATAGAATGCCAATAAAAAACGGAATTGATGCATTGAAGGAAATCCTACAATTGGATCATAATTCAAGAGTCATTTTTGCTAGTGCAGATAAAACAATTAAAGAAGAAGTTTATTCTTATGGAGCAATGGAATTCTTAGACAAACCATTTACTCATCAAAAATTGATACATACTCTTAATAAATGTCTTAATACAATAAACATAAAAGAATAATAAATTCGTATTTTATTTCAATAAAATCCAGATTTAAGAGTAGTAATCATAACTTTCTTGATCAAAATTATATATATATTCAATTGGAATACCTTCAGGTTTCAAATCTGGAGGTGCATATATCAAATGCAAATTAGGAAAATAAGCGCCAATACCTTTTGTTGCCAGAACTATCGCAGGATGATCAGGTTCCTCAAATACTTCTTCACTTATTCTTTTAGTTATTTCTCTGCATTGACGCTCATCTATGATACCCAATGAATGAATATATTCATGTAAGAGGATATGATAAGTATAAGCCCATACTATTTCATAAGATTGTTCTTCTAAAATTTTTTTAAGAGGAGTTTTGTTCATTACTATATCTGTTCCTGGATTAAAATGCATTCCACCTATAAATCTACTACCTTGCATACCCATTTCCATAAACCCTAAACTTAAACCTGCACGGTGACGCCCATATATTTTTTTCACATCTTTTTTAACTTTTCTGAATATTGTGGGAATTTCTTTTTTCAACTCTCGCAGATTCATGATTTCTTATCTTCCTATTTATCATTTTAAATAACATTATATATCGAAAAACCAATCATCTTCATCCTCTCGTAAAACACCCATTAATTTAGATAGATCTCTTAATAGATGTTGAATTGAAACTTTATGTTGATCCCTTCTAATAGGACCCATTTCAGAGAAAAACATATCATCAAGTAGTTTATCAATATTAATACGGTCGAAATATTTTATTGGGTTATAAAAAAGAGTGTAAAAAATCTCTTTTTCTAAGTTAGGTTGCTCTTTAGTTTTTAAATCATCTTCATATTGATCACGAATAATATTTTTCAATTCGATTATAAAGCATTCTTTATTATGTAGTAAGGAATTTCTTTTTTGTTCTAGATCTCTGATTTCTTCTTCAATATGCTTTATCTTTTCTCCTAAAAATCTAAGCTTTTTGTCAGGATTTTTAATTTTATTATAATCCGATTGAATCCCAGTATTTTCAAGTTCTAAATTTTGTCTCCACACATTAACTTGAGCCACGTTATAATTTACATTGTAATAATCTGGAGTAATGTCTATTCTTAAAGAAAGATTACTTTTAATACGATATTTAATATTTCTAGGGTCATCCCCATAACTTTCAATTATTCCATAATCAGATAACATTTTAAGCTGACTATGAATCGCTTGTCTTGAAATCTTTTTCCCAAACGAAGCTGCTAACTCTGAAGCTCCTAATGGAACTTTAGCTAACTTGGATAGTATCATTCTTCTAGTTGGATTTCCCAGTATTTCAAGGAGATTATCAATACTAAGAAATACATTTTTTTCTTCCTGTTCCTCTAATTCCATTAGAATCACTCTTTTTGTGTTATTTCTTTTTAATTTTAAAAATAATTATCTATAAATATCTTCAGAAGGTTCTTTAGCATACATTTCATGAGACCTTTTAGCCTTATCTGCTGATTTTAAAATTTTTTCGATAGACTCATCAAATTCCGCTTTTGAGATTTTTACCACTTTAACAGAATCTGCATTCTGAGTATTAATGTTCTTATCAACCACTGCTTTCCTAATTGTTAAGAGAGTGGCTTCTTCACATATAGCTTGAATGTCTGCTCCCGTATATCCCTCCAGATTCTGAGCCATTTGATCAATATCTATATCCTCAGAGAGAGGTTTACCCTTAAGATGGATTTTAAAGATCTCGACTCGAGATTCTTTATTCGGCATGGGGATTTCAATATGTCTTCCAAATCTCCCTGATCTAAGTAGAGCAGGATCCAACATATCAGGTCTGTTTGTTGCTGCAATTAAAATAACATCTTTTAACCCTTCTAATCCATCCATTTCTGTTAATAATTGTGAAACTACTTGCTCTGTTACTTGAGAACTCGCAAATCTACCCCTCATTCCGGCTATAGCATCTATTTCATCGAAAAATATTATACAGGGAGATGCTGATCTTGCCTTTCGAAAAGTTTCTCTAACTGCTTTTTCACTTTCACCAACCCATTTAGATAGAAATTCAGGTCCCTTAACAGATATAAAATTAACTTCACTTTCATGAGCTAAAGCTTTTGCTAGCAAGGTTTTTCCTGTTCCCGGAGGTCCAAAAAGTAAAATTCCGCTAGGGGGTTTAGATTTTAGATGAGAATATAATTCTGGGTATTTTAAGGGCCATTCAATAACTTCCTGTAGTTGTTGCTTGGCATCCTCTAGACCTCCAATATCCTCCCATGTTTCTGTAGGTTGACTAATCAGTACTTCTCTTAATGCTGAAGGTTCAATACTAGTTCTAGCGGCTTCAAAATTTTTCATATCAATTTGTAAGTCCATTAATATCTCAAGTGGAATAGGTTTATCAAGATTAATTTTAGGTAATAATTCTCTTATTGCCAACATAGCAGCTTCTTTTGCTAAGGATTCTACATCAGCACCTACAAATCCATGAGTTTTTTCTGCTATTAAACGTAAATCCACATTATTCTGCAGAGGCATTCCTCGTGTATGAATTAACAAGATCTCATATCTTCCATCAGTATCAGGTACACCAATCTCGATTTCCCTGTCAAATCTTCCAGGACGTCTGAGGGCAGGATCAATATCATTGACCCTGTTTGTAGCACCTATTACAATAATCTCTCCTCTCCCTTCTAAACCATCTAGAAGGGATAATAATTGAGCGACTACTCTACGTTCGACTTCCCCTGTGACTTCACCTCTTTTAGGGGCTATAGAATCTAATTCATCTATAAATATTATCGATGGTGCCATCTCTTTAGCTTCTTCAAATACTTTTCGCAGATTTTCTTCGCTTTGTCCATAAAATTTGCTCATAATTTCAGGACCACTAATTGTAAGAAAGTGTGCATCAGTCTCTCCTGCAACAGCTCTTGCTAACAAAGTTTTTCCTGTACCAGGCGGTCCGTGAAGTAGAACTCCTTTGGGAGGATCAATTCCTATCCTTTTAAATAATTCTGGATGTCTAATTGGTAATTCAATCATCTCCCGAATTTTCTGGATTTCATCTTCCAAACCACCAATATCCTCATAAGTGACTTTTCTTCTTTCTAATTCTTCAAGTTCTTTATGAGTTTTTTCCGAAATTGTTATTTTAGTAGTTAAATGAATTCTTACTGCCTCTGTTTTGGGAGAGTAATCAATAACAACAAAATCAATTCTACGTCCCATTGCATTAAAACTTAAAATGTCTCCTTTTGTTATTACTCGATTTTCTAATATTTGTGTTAATTGCTGTGGTGTCCGTAAAATTACAGATTCTTCTAATCCTGCAAAGGTTATTCGTTCAGCTAGACTTGCTTCTATCTTACGAATTTCTACAACATCATCTAGAGCAACATCTATATTTCTCCTCAAAGAAGAGTCAATTCTAATGGCATTTGTGTTTTTATCTTCAATTTTTCCAGGATATAAAAGTGCTGCAGTTTTTTTTCCAGCAGGATGATTAGCGATTTCAATTACATCACCAGTTCTTAGTTCAAGTTCATCTATAACATCAGGATCGATTCTTATCCTACCCCTGCCTGCGTCTCCTTTATAAGCATCTTTTACTCTTACTTTTTTACCATTATGTTTGTATTCTCTTGTCATTCCACTCATTTTTTATCAACTAATAATTATTTTGTTAGCTTTAATAATAATTAATAGATTTTTTTATACCTCATTTCTTAATATTTACAATTGCTAATCCGTTTTTAACTTTCAAATCATAATTTTCAAAATTAGCTTTAAACGGCAAAATAAGACTTTTTTCATACATTCTATTTTCATTCTCAGCGATGAAATAAATTGTAGATCCTCCTTCTTTAAATTCTATAGCAACATCTTCTTCAATCATCCCTGGAATTTCAAAAACAATTTCAATATGATCTTTATAATCATTAATTTCAGCTTGCGGTTCTAAAATAGACAAATTAAGATTTCGATCAGGAATGTCTAAAGAAAGATTTTTAGCATCTAATTCATTCACTGATTTTGAATCGAAAAATTTCTTCAAATATGGATACTTTGATTCATCTATATTTTTCAAATAATCTCGAATATGATTTTTATCTATATTTCCTTTAACTTTAATCTCAGGTTTTTCCATACCTGACTCAAAGTGATAGGATATTTTGAATCCCTTAACTTTATCTTCTTTTGGTTTTAAATTCAAACCACTTTCTGACTCTGGCAAAAATAAGAAATCTATATCAAATGTATCTGAATTTATTTTAAACTTTTTCTTAATTTCATCAATAAAATCATCAAATTCATCCAATTTATTTTCACCTTTGATTTTTATAATGTCAATCAATTCTTTA
>JBHLNK010000066.1:0-21476 GCA_048941625.1 Promethearchaeota archaeon
CAAAAAAAATCATCCAGGAGTAAGAAGTGATATGCCAAAAGGATTGATAATTTTAAAATATGATGATCGTAGTGGAATTGATATTAAAGTGAAATATCCTGAAGATAAAACAAAAATAGACGATAAGACAATAATGCATATTTTTAATTTACATGAATTTAGTAAAGAACCTGGCATTGTAAGTCTAACTATTGGAGAAATCAATTTTGTAACATATTATTCTGGATCGGAAAAAGACTATTTCTTTATTTTAATGCTGAATATTCTTGAGAATCCTGAAAAATATGAAAAAATTCTCACTAATATGTCTAATGTTATATTAGAAAACTTGGATAGAAATAATTATTTAGAAATGATTCCTTCTCTTTATAAGCAAATGTTAGAACACCCACAAAAGCAGAAATTCAATGAAATTAATTATAATACTAATACTGATTCTTAGTTCTTAAATAATTAATAAAAATTAACTTATTTTGAGAAAATAAAAGAATGGGTTAAAAAAAATAAAAAAAAAGTTTTATAATTTATTTTTATACTATTAGGGTTAAGTATCATTTTATTTGAAGTATATGCAGCAAACAAAACCAATCATTAAGATTAATCCACCAAGTCCTACTACAGGATATCCTGTAAGAATATTCAGAAGCACAGCTGATGGAGATACCCAGGTATATATGACAAATGCGATAATTAAAACAACCCAACACTTGTAGGGTATTTTAATGTCAAATAGGTCGAATACTAATATTAAAAGAACTATTAATATGATTAAACCAAAAATCGCATTTACTAAGAGTATTTCTGCACCAGCTATATAACCAATGAAAACTACAATACAATCCCAGATACCAAAGAGTATACCGAAAAATACCATAAATTTGCAGCCTTCAAGCTTTATCTTATTACCCACTCCTAATTCCATTAATACTGCTAATAATACTAAGATACCTGCAAGATAATCTCCACCATTTAAGTAATCAAATAGAATCATAAGTACACCGATAATGAGCATTAGCCACCACCAATAAGGTATTTTTACTGGTCCAAGGCCAATAAGATCCAAGGAAACAAAAATTATAAACACAAATATAAGACATATAATTCCATAGAGTATACCCATACCAGCTGCATAGAAGTATAATATGGCTTCAGCAAAAATAAATAGCATTGCGATTAAGAGAACTAATTTTGGAGGGGTCATCTCTCCACGTTCTTCTCCCATAAAAAATCACTTTTTATTTTTTTAGTTATTTTTTTTTTTTTTCCAAATTGGAATTAGATTAAAATTATACATCCATCTTTAAAAAATTATCCAAAATTTTTATTAGATTATTAATAGCATTAGTTATTTTAGAATCATAAATCGATTGAATTTTGCACATATAAATTAAATTTGAAACACCCTGTTTTAACTTATTTAAGGAATTATCAATATTGAGAAAATTTAAAGCTGTCAATCTTTTTTTTAATGAATATCAGACTATATTTTATAATAATAATGAGAGTATTTAATTAACAAGAATAATCTCAATAATTATTAGAAAATTCATTTTATATAACTTAAATAATAATAACATGAACAAAATAAAGTGAGTCTTTAGCTTGAAAATTGGTTTATTTATTTGTGATTGCGGTAAAAATATTAGTGGAGTTATAGATAATAAACGACTTATTGAACATTTTGAGGAATATCCTGATGTGTATGTTATTGGGGATAAATATTTATGTTCTGAATTAGGATTAAATAAAATTACTGATGAAATTCAAGAAAAAAAATTAGATCGAATCGTAATTGCTGCATGTTCATTCAAACTCCATGGTTTGTTGTTCCGTCAAACAATTGAAAAAGCTGGTATTAATAAATTTTTAATTTCATTCGCTAATATTCGTGAGCAAAATTCTTGGGTTCATTATGAAGAACCAGAAAAAGCGACTAAGAAAGCGATAGATCAAATTAATATGGCAATAGAAAGAGTTAAACTTCTAGAGCCACTAAAAACTCAGTATTCAACTATTAATCCTTCTACATTAATAATTGGAGGAGGTATTGCTGGAATAAAAGCGGCTCTAGCTATTGCAGATTCTGGTTATAATGTTTATTTAGTGGAGAAAAAGCTTACGATTGGAGGTCATATGGCTCTATTTGATAAAACATTTCCCACACTTGATTGTAGTATTTGCATTTTAGGACCATTAATGACAGAAGTTAAAGATCATCCCAATATTGAATTATTCACCTATTCTAATATTGAGAAAGTTAATGGATTCATTGGAAATTTTGAAGTGAAAATTAAAAAGAACCCTCGATTTATAAAAGAAGATCTTTGTGTAGGATGTTTTGATTTATGTAGAGATGTTTGTCCTATAGAGGTAAATAATACTTTTTTTCCACGAAAGGCTATAGATGTTCCTTATCCTCAAGCAATACCTTTGTTTCCTAATATTTTAGAAGAATATTGTATAGGCTGTAAAGCTTGTTCGCAAGCTTGCGACAGAGAAGCTATTGATTTTGATCAAAAACAAGAATTTATCAATATTAATGTTGGATCGATCATTGTTGCTACAGGTTTGAAACCATTTGATCCATCAATTTTAGGTGAACTTAATTATGAAAAATATCCAGATGTAATTACAACTATGCAGTTGGAGAGGCTACTCAATAATGATGGACCAACACATGGTAAAGTTGTTAAACCTTCCAATGGAAAAGCACCTAAAAAAGTATCTTTTATATTATGTGTAGGATCTCGAAATAAAAAAATACATCATGAATATTGTAGTCAAGTTTGCTGTAATGAAGCAATTAAACAAGCTATATTATTAAAAAAAGAAACTCCTGACATAAAAATTAATATATATTATACTGATATTAGAGCAGTGGGAAAAAATTGTGAAGAATTTTACAACAGAGCTCGTGAGACTTTTGGAGTAAGGTTTATTAAAAGTAATATTTCTGCTGTGTTAAAAAGTGATATATCGGACGATTTAATCGTACGTGGAGAGGATGTAATTGGAGATAACATTTTTGAACACAAAGCAGACTTAGTTGTTTTAGCAGTCGGTATAGAACCTGCGGAAGGAACTAATAAATTGAGTAAAATCTTAAATATTTCTCAAGATCCAAATGGATTTTTGTTAGAGAAACATTTGAAGATAAAACCTTCAGAGACATTAGTAAATGGTATTTTTCTAGCTGGTGCAATACAAGGTCCAAAAGATATACCTAATAGTATTGCTCAAGCTGAAAGTGCTGCTTCTAAAGCAATAGCGCTGATCTCCCGGAAAAAAGTAGAATTAGATCCTCATATAATTCATTTTGATGAAGAAAAATGTGATCTTTGTAGGCTTTGTGAAAATATTTGTGAATTTAATGCTTTGAAAATTGAAGATAATAAACTAGAAATTACTCAAGCTAATTGTTCTGGATGTGGTGCTTGTATGGCTATGTGTCATTCTGATGCTCTATATATTCCAGAATTTAAAAATTCACAAATTTCAGCACAACTAAAATCTATTCTTAATGAAAAGAGAGAATATCCTTTAATAGTAGCATTTTTATGTAATTGGTGTTCTTATGTGGGGGCAGATCTTGCTGGGACTAGCAAAATAGTTTATCCAACCAATGTTAGAGTAATACATGTTATGTGTACAGCAATGCTCAATCCCTCAATTGTATTTGAAAGTTTTTTTTACGGTGCTGATGGAGTCTTAATAGCAGGGTGTCATCCTCAAGATTGTCATTATGAGACTGGTTTTCAAAAAGCAAAAATAAGATATGAAAGTATCAAACAGATCTTAACAGAAGCTAAAATAAATGAAAAACGTATCAAAATTATTAGTATATCTGCTGGAGAAGGAGACAAGTATGCTAACTCAATTAAAGAATTTAAAAGAGAGATAATAACTCTTGGAACTATTAAACCAAATGAATACTTAAAACCTCCTTCAACTAAACAAAAAGTAAAGGATAAGGCGAAATTAGATGAACTTTAGTTAATTATTACAGAATTTTTTTACATCATTCTTAATCCAAATTAAATTAAATCGACTTAAATTCTTACTCCTCTTATAAACCTTATTAATAGATACATTCTATTATATTATAGAAAGCGATGTTGAATATTTAATTTACAAAATATATTTTTGTTATGCGAATTCGTGCGGTTACTTTTGGCCAGATAATCCCTTTTTTATTTAAGAATGAATCAATATTATCATTTTTACAGAATAGATTAGACAATTTTACCTCTGCTATTAATGAAATTAGGAATATGTTGAAAGAATATAATATTGAGATTGATACTAAGAGAATATGCTCACAACCACTATTCACTTATGAAAATAAGTTATTTTATGAAAAGAATTTAAAGGATACACTAGTAGATATCAATAATCAAATAGCTTTTTTACAGGATGTTTTTAAAGATTATGGTTTTAATTACTTTGCTTGTGCTATGATGAGAGCTGATCAAATTCAAGAATTAGGAATTTTTGAAAAACTTCTTCTTAATGAAGTTCCACAATTTATAAACAACAAGCGAAATTTCTTTACATCTTTGACAGTAGCGTCAACAGAAAAGGGAATAAATTTAGCAGCACTCAGATCAGGTGCTAATATCATAAAGAATTTAGCTTCTCCTGATCCGTTTAATAACCTGCAATTCTGTGTTTCGGCTAATGTTGGTCCAAACATTCCTTTCTTTCCAGCTGCATATCATTTAACAGAAAAGCCTGCTTTTTCTTTTGCATTAGAAATGGCAGATGAGGTAATAGAAGCAATTGAAAGATCAAAATCCTTGAAAGATACACAACTCAATTTATTAGCAAAATTTAATGAGATATATGATAATTTAACCAAAATAGGAGAAAATATCGCAAGAAAATATGATATAGATTTTAAAGGAATTGACTTTTCTCCCGCTCCTTTTCCTAAGATTGAAAAGAGTATCGGCACCGCTATTGAAAAACTAGGGATTGAGTATTTTGGCGCAAATGGCACATTAACCGCTGTAGCGTTAATTAAAAATGCGATACCTGCAGATAAAGAGAAAATAATAGGATTTTCAGGTTTTATGCAACCTGTGTTGGAGGATTTTATACTATCAAAACGATTGGCTGAGAATAAATATAATTTAGATTCCCTTATTTTATTTTCAACTATGTGTGGAACCGGGTTAGATGTCGTTCCTCTTCCAGGAGATATAACTGAACGTGAATTATTTTACATTTTACTTGATATTTGTACAATATCAGTTGTATTGAATAAACCTCTAACTTGTAGATTAATGCCAATACCTGGTAAAAAAGTAGGAGATGATGTAGAGTTTGATTTTGAATATTTTGCACCAACTAAAATAATAAATTTTAGAAGGCTAATCACTGAAAGCAATAATGATTTATTTAATAGAAACGATAAAAGTTTGAAATTTCTTTAATAAAATTTTTTAAAGAGAGTATCTAATTTTTTCTTTGATGGTTTAAAAATAATTTTCATAATTTTATGAGCGAAAAAAAGAAAAAAAAGCCCTTAAGATTTTTTAATGAAGCAGTTGAGTATATAGATAAATTCCAAACTCAAGATCTAGTAATTGAAGGAAATCAATTCAATTTAAGAGTAGCAAATCACAATTCTAATTTCTTAAGAGACGAAATGATAAATGAATTGAATAATTTAAGAGAACTTATAAGAAATAATCCAGATTTAAAGATAAAAGCACTATCAAAGAAAGAAAGAGATATATTCTACAGATTTATTAAATTCTATAGAATTTGCCCTTTATGTGGTAATCCAAATCACTTTTTTAATTTAAAAAAAATCTTTTTTGATGAAGAAAAGAAAATTATTATTAAAGAATTAATTAAACTGATGACTTTAGAAAATAGTAAGTTGACCTCTTTTAAGCTTCAATATGGAGTACCATGTTGTAATTGCTATAAACTTTTTATGGACAAATAGTTAAGATTTTAGATTGATTATTTGAAATAATCAATTACTTTTCCACTTTGAGTGATCTCGTAGTAAACATCATCTAAATCTTCATCTTTTATTAAAGCTATACAGAAAGCTTTAATTAAAAAATCCATATTATAATTAAACATATTTTCATCTTCTACAATTTTCTCATTAATGAGTTTCCTAAACAATTCTGTTTTTGAAATACGTTTTATCTCGTTAATGATATCCAAAATCTTCCTTCTGATTGGATTATTGACGGCTCTTAAATATAAATCGTGTAGGTACCTTGTACCCTCCATAGTCTGGCTGAATTCTTCCATCGTCTTATAGTTCTTAAAATCAGACTCATCAGGCATACCTAAGGAAAATAACAAAAAAAGAAAAGTCTTTTGTTTTATAGAATTGTTTATTTAAAGTGTAATTCTGAAGGGAGTTTATATAAATTTTCTTAGAATTTTTTATTAAAAAATGTTATTTTAACAAAAGGAATTGAAATGGAGAAAATTGAAGGATATCAAACTCCTAAAAAGAATCTCTCAAATAATAAAGACAAATTAGGAAGTAAAATTGAAAGTTTATGGGCAGATAATTTACTAAAAGAAAAAAAAGATAGATTTGAATCTAGGAAACTTAAAATAAAATTGGAGACAAATGGGATCGAAAGAAATAAAATATTCTTAAAGCTTGAATCTAACAGTAATACAGTACAATGTAATAATTTTAATTTAATTTCTGAACTATTGAAGGAATTTTTTAATGGTAAACAAAATTTTGAATAAGGGGTTTGAAATTTTAATCTATTTATGATTCTGATTTTATTTCTATTACAAAAGAAAGCGAAAAGTAAAATATTATATGTTAAGACACCCATTTCTTCATTAATTCAAAACTAAATTTGAATAACGTGCAAGAAATGAATTTTGAAGAAATTAAAAATTTATTAGGTCCAGATGCAGAATCCTTGTTGAATCATGTATGTACTGGAATTCCTAAAGAGAAAATTCATCTACCTGGCCCTGATTTTGTTGAACGAGTATTTGAACATTCAGATCGGAATAATCAAGTATTAAATAACATGGAACGATTATTTGCTCAAACCGGTAGATTATCAGGAACAGGATATCTCTCAGTATTACCCGTTGATCAAGGGATTGAACATTCAGCCTCAGCTAGTTTTGCTGTTAATCCTGCTTATTTTGATCCTGAGAATATTATTAAACTTGCGATAGATGGCGGATGTAGTGCTGTTGCTTCTACTCTTGGAGTTCTAGGTTCAGTTGCAAGAAGATATGCTCATAAAATACCTTTCTTAGTTAAAATTAATCATAATGAATTACTTACTAAACCTGAAATTTCAGATCAAACTCTTTTCGCGAATGTAGAGCAAGCATTTGATATGGGGGCTGCTGCTGTAGGTGCAACAATATATTTCGGCTCTTCTGAATCTAGACGCCAAATTCAAGAGATTAGTGAATCTTTTAGGTTTGCTCACGAATTAGGATTAGTGTGTGTTTTATGGTGTTATTTAAGAAATAAAGAAGAATTCATTAAGGATGGGAAAGATTATCACACTGCAAATGATTTAGAAAGTCAAGCTAACTACTTAGGAGTTACTATTGAAGCAGACATAATTAAACAAAAATTATCTACATTGAACAGAGGTTTTCTTGAATTAAATTTTGGTAAGACAGATAAACTTGTTTACGAGAAATTGGCTCCAGATAATCCTATTGATTGGAATAGATATCAAGTTGCAAACTGCTATATGGGGAGGATAGGTTTAATTAATTCTGGTGGAGAATCTGGAAAAAGTGATCTTCAGGATGCGGTTACTGCTGCAGTTATAAATAAACGATCTGGAGGTATGGGGTTGATACTAGGACGTAAAGCATTTAAAAAACCAACATCAGAAGGGATAAAGATCTTAAATGCTGTTCAAGATGTCTATTTAAGTAAGGATATTACTATTGCATAAAAAATTGATATTCTCTTTTTTTAAAAATATTTTTTTTAAATTAAATTAAAGTTAAAAATATAAACAACATTATTCATAGTAAAAAACTATTTTTATACTAAGATCATTATGGCAAGAGATAGAAAATTTAGACTAGATCCTAATTCTAATCCATATAAATTTAAACAAACAACTCCTTCAGAAAGGCGAACTTTTATTGATTTTACTACTCGTAGAATTTGTCCTTCTTGCGGCAAAGATATCAAAATCGAGCATAATTTTTGTAAATATTGTGGCGTTGATTTAAGCTTAATAGAACCTATTGGCAGAGATGAGATCTCAAAAGAGTTGGCCATGACGGCTGTATCTGATCCAGATCCAGAAGTAAGAAAAGAAGCTGTGGATACTTTAGGAGATTTTGGGGACAATAGGGTATTAGGTGTTCTTACTTATGTTCTACTAAACGATAGAGATGAAAATGTTAGAAAGGAAGCAGCAGACGAGTTGGGAGACTTACATCATCCATTTAGCTTAAATGCTTTAGCAAAGGCCCTAAAAGATGAAAGTGCTTTGGTTAGAAAAGAAGCAATTGAAGGTTTGAAAAAAATTAAAAAGAAGGCCAAATCAGAAGATTTAATTGAAGGTAAACCAGAAAGTAGAAAAAAATCTAATAATAATTCTGAACAAGATGAAATAGATAATGAAGAATTCTAGATAATAATTGTAAAAATTATTTTACTTTTTAAATAAAACAACTATTCATTATTACTTGGTATTTTAGGCAAATTTCTTCGAGAGTTTGGTTTTTTTTCACGAGCCTTTTCTAAGATTTTAATAATTTCTGCTTTTCTAGCACTACTTGGTAAATCTATATTTTTATCTCCAGCATAATTTTTAAGTTCTTTTACAGTCATTGAATTAAAATCCTCTTTTTCTTGATTTTTAACTTCTAATTTCTCAGGAATGGTTTCTTTTTTAGTTGAACTTACTGGTTCTGAAGAAGAAGTTTGTTTTTCTAATACCTCTACAGCTTCAACTATTCCTTGATTTGTATCAAAATATACTCTCAAAAAATGGTTTTCTAATTCTATTATCTCTTTAGGTGCTTTCTTAATTGGTTCCCATTCAGTTTCTTCAACATCATTACCAAAAATTTTAGCTTTTTTTGATACTGCAGCATAAAGAGTATGACCCATGATGAGATTGGATCTTTTATATCCATTAGAAACTTTGTTTTCAAGAATTTTTTCTTTTATTTTTTGTTTTTGTGCTTCTGAGAATCCAACTGCTTTATATATATTTGAAGGTTTAGTAATGGCAGATTTAACACTAGATGACGATGTCCTTGGAGTATAAGATGATTTTACAACTGCACTACTCGTATCCTGTAAGGCTGGTGAGAAATATTCCTCTTCAGATTTGGTTTTAGACGAGTCTGGTGTAAGATCTGTAATGGTGGCCTGAATTCCACGTTCTCTTTCAATATTTCGGACATATCGCATATCTTCTAAACGTTCAGTAACTTCCATTGATTCTAATCGAAATGCATTTAAAAATTCTGTAGGTTCATCTCCGGCATCTACAGAAACTATCTTGCAACGATGATATCGTGCATCATTCATTAATTCTTCTTGTAGCGTTTGGGCTACCCTCGAACTTATAAATCTTTTTCTTACTGGTGATTTTGGACCTTTCCAGATGAAAATCCTCCTTAAATCTTCTCTTATAATTACTAGAACCTGTTCTGGATGCAAATTTTCTTGAAGATCCTTTTCCTTTATGTCTAATCTTATCTTCTCTCCAGAATCATCCAGCTCATATACCATAAATGTCTCAAATTCAGTCATTTTTATTCAGTTGGATAATAATTCAGTGGTAATTCATTAACTAGAATAATTTTTAATAATTTAAAATGATAATTTGAAATTTCTTTTCAAACTAAGTTATTTTAAAAACAATATAAATTGAGCCATTTTAAATTTTTTTTTTTGAATAATACGTATATAAATATAATGTAGATTAAATAATGAAAAAAAATAAAATATCAATTAAGCATCGTGTAAAACATTGTCTATTGAAAGTACAAATCCAACTAATATTCTCCGGTCTGTCTCATTATCAAGAATCCTTAAAGCATATGTATCCTTAAAATCAAGTAGTCCACCGAGGAATAAATCTCTCCATCTATCAGCTTTTTCAATTTCTGCTACTACACTTCCAGTTGTGACATCATATACTTTAAAGCTAAAACCCATAAATTTACCTTGAGCTCGAAACCACTGATTTCCTTGAGGATCCTCTAAATAAAAAACTGGTCTAAAAAACGAAAGAATCTTCTTCTTAATCCTAGCAATAAGATTTCCATGAGGATCTTTTAAATCTTGAGCTCCACGAGCAGATACGATTTTAGCGTGAATTGTGGCTGCGATCGTTCCATCTACCTCCTGTAATTCAACTCTTCGCCTAATCGATAAAATTACCCTTTTCATTCTTCCAATAATTTGATTATTCTCATCCAAAATATCACCAGAACCCCAATCCCAATATTTTTCTTTGAGAATATAATAATTCCGGTTAATATCAAACAATCCACCTTCAGTGATGGTGCTTGATTGGGTTGTTGTTGGAGATAATGCACGTTCTTCTGAAGTTTCACTTTTCGGTATTGGAGAACCGCATTTTTCACAAAAATTCTGACCTTCCTCCACAGGATCTCCACAATCAGCGCAAAATTTTGCCATTTTTCTCAAATTCGTTTTTATAATTATATTATGCTATGAATAGTGTAATCTTCTAATAAAGTTTCGGATAGGAACTTTAATATTATAACTCATGAAAATGTTTTAATTGTATATGATTTAATTATTATTAATATTAAAAAAGGTTAACTTAGACATGTCATCAATCCCAAAACTATTAAAATTGAAAGATTTTATCACACTATTTGGCACTAGTTTAGGTATAATTGCATTAGTATGCGCTTGTATTGGTTTAGTTGAATTTCTATCTTTAGGATTCTTTTTGATAACAATTACTCTAGGTACAGATATGATTGATGGCTATATCGCTCGAAAAACAAAAACTGTAAATGAAATGGGTAAGGAATTAGACTCTTTAAGTGATTCTCTAACTTTTGGGATAACCCCCGCTATTTTAGCATTTCAATCTTTTAAAACAGGTAGTTTTTATGACTTTTTCATAATTTTTGGTTCTATTTGTTTTGCATTTGGAGCTATGCTTAGATTAGCAAGATTTAATATTTCAGAAGAATCGGGTTATACAGGAGTACCTACTCCTATAAGTGCTCTTATGTTGATAACTTATTTTTATTCCAATTACTTTTATTCTTTAGCGATGGGGAGCTTTTTACCAATTTCATCGTATTTAGCCCCTGTAATAATGATACTAATAGGTTGGTTTAATATCACAACATATATACATTTTGGACCAAAAGATAAAGGAACTTATATTTTATTCCTTATAGTAGCTCCTCTTTGCCCTATCTTTGGTATAATTGGGATAAGTTCCCCCAATTTTTTAGTATCCATAATAGTGTCAATATTTTTTCTAAGTTTCTTCCTTCTCTTAATGGGATTTATACTTAGAGGATTCTTTCCTTATTTTAAACGAAAAAAAGATTAACTTAAAATTTAATTTTGATAAATAGACTATTTTTTAATATAATTTCTTTTTCCAATTCTCTATACTTTGAATTATCTCATTTTTATCATTTTCGTCCAATAAGGAAAGTTTTTCTTTAAATTTATTAATTATGCTCCTTACTTTATGTAGAGTCACTGAAAATCCTTTCTTTTCTAAAACTAAGTCAGCAATATTTTGTAACTCCTTTCCAAATTCATCACCTTTTAAATTGTTTAATTTTTGTATTAAATTATTGAAAGCATTATTAATTTCAATAGCTGCTTCATCTTCAACATTAGGTTTTACTTCTGTAAGAAAATCGATTTTTTCCTTTAATTTTTGCTTTAAATCAGTGATTTGAGGTTTTGGAGAAATAGTGTTTATAGGTTTTTGTAATGATTTTTGAAACGCTCTGGGATCATCTTTTTGGATCTCTTGAATATGACTTGGAATTTCAATATCTGGTTTTGCTTTCTTTTCTTTAAGTTTTTTGTCTTTTATTTCAATTTCTTGAAATGGAGTTTTAGAAGAGATAATTGGTCTTACGGTCGTAATTGATTTTGCGGAAGTTGAAGTTTGAATTCCTTGTGATTTTGCCATTTGAGCACTATGGAAAGTATCAGAATATGCCATTTCCCATATGTTCTTTATTATTGGATCGATTAATTTTATTAATGGTTCAAAATAACTACCTATTCCCACAAAATCATATAGAAGATCTTTTGATTCTTGAATTATTCCTATAATGATGTGAGTATCACTCTTTAATACTATTAAATTCTCATTTTGATAAGATCTATATAATATATTTGTAATATTCTTAAAATTCTTAACAGTACTATTAGTATGTGCTTCAGATGATACAATTTTAATTTTTAAATTATCCGCAATTTTCTCAAAATGTTCAATTGCTATGTGATTTTCAAGATGAGGGATAATTATTGTTAAGTTTTCTTTAGAAGTTAGAATAAGTTTTTGGATTAATTCATTAATTTGAGTTATACTATTAATTATCCAAATATAATTAGGTTCTGATTTTATTCTTGAATTTATTTCTTTAAGATAACTTTCCATTAAAGTTTCAATTGGTTTATTTAAATTTGAAAGTTCATTTATAGAGCTCTGAATAATATTATTCAAGCTTGCTGCTATTGCATTCTCAAGATTTCTCATAGCACCAGAAAGATTATCTTTATTATCTCTAAGTAATTCATGAATTTTATTCATATTTGTTTCGAAATTTGTCAACATATTTAATAAAAGCATTTTAAAATCGTTTCGGTATTGAAATATCAAATCTGTTTTATTTTTTATTGGTTTATTGATATTATCAAATTTCTTTTCAATTAATTCATGTAAGTTATAATTGAAATCTTTAATCATATTATCTAATTTAAGCTTGAAAGTCTCCTCAATAAGAGATACTATCTCTTTTTTTTTTATATTTTCTACTAATTCAGTCTTTATCTCGTTAATAATTTTGATTAAATCAGAAAATTTTGTTTGTGTAATACTTTTTACATCTTTATGGAGTTCAGATAGATTTTCGTTTATGTCTTTTAATTCTTCCATACCTTCAACAATATCTTCTATTTCTTGTTTTTGAATAATTGAATCTTCTTCAATATCTTTTCTAATTTCCTCAAAAGAATTTAGAATAGAATCTAATTTTATTGCTTTATTTTCCTCAAACGACGTATTCAGTGATTTTAACATTAATTCATGTATAGAGCTTTTTATACTTGCTAAATTTGCATTAATATTTTTATAATAATTTAAAATAGGAAGAATTGGAGGTAAAGCAGAGTAAAGATTTAAGGATTGATTATCTTTTGAAATAAGTTGGACTATCAAACCTGTATTTTTCAATTCACCCAAGATCTGATCAAATTCCTCTGGTGTAGCTTTAGGGACAATGCTATATAATTCGTAATAAGAGCGGGGAGCTTTATTTAGAATTTTTAGATATATCTCAATAGCATACTCAGAAAGCTGTAATTTTCTTAAAAATTCATCCATTTAATCTACACCTATAAAAATTCAATAATTTTTAACTATTCGATATAGCCTTATAAACTATATGAATTTTTATTTATATTTATTTTATCTCTATCTTTTCTAAAAAATATTTAAGGAGGGTTTATCATTAAGATTATTAATATTATTGGAGATATTTTCTGTAAGCAATTAAAATTTCGTGAAAGATATGTCTGAAGATGTCTATTTTTACTTAGATTTAACAAAAGATTTATTGAGAAAAAAGGAATTGATAAAATCGATTAAATACTATGTTGAGGAGAAGAATAAAGTAAACATAAAAAACCATTATTCCTTTCTAATATTTCAAGAAGAAGGAAATCCGATTTTTATTACAGATAAAAAAGATTCAGACATTATCGCTAAGTCGATCGAGGAGAATTGGAAAAATCGTCCTAAAAAGCAAAGTTTCTTTGAAAATGGATTATTTTACATTTTTTCCTATATAGCTGAAACAGTGAGAAAAAAATCCAAATTTAATAGAATAATAGTCATAACTGATACACCTTCGGATTTATCTGAAGATTATCAAGAAGCCTTATTTAATTTAGTATCGAAAATAAAAAATTTTCCAACATTTATAGATATTATAAGAGTTTCGAGTCCAAATGATCGTTTCTTTAGTGATGATGTAAAATTGAACATGCTTGCGAGCGATACTAAAGGAGGTATTTTTTATATCAATGATAGGAAGGAATTCTCTGATGTTATTAAGAAATTAGTAAAAACTAAACAGTTCACCTCTACTTTTATAGATAAACCAGATCTTATTAAAATTAGTAAGGAAGATTATGCCTTTTATAATCATTTGGCAAAACCACTAATTAAACCAGAAAAAGTAGAAGGTTTGGTTTGTTATTTTTGTAATGAGGAAGTATGCCCTGTATGTTCAGATATTTATGATCTACCATTAATTTGCGAAGATTGTAATTCAAGCTTTCATAATTGTTGCGTTACTAATCATGTTATGAATCATAATATTGGAATACCCAATATCTTTCGTTGTCCTAACAAGGAATGTGATATTCTTTTAAAAATAGAGGAGGATGATGTAGTAGATATTAGCGGAGAAGTCGAAGTTAGTCATGAGAAGGAATACTTAGAGGAAGAAAAAGTGGAAAAGATAATTAAACCAATTCCCGAAGTGAAGCCATTACCTACATCAACATCAATTCCAAAAGAGACTGAACTTGAAGAATTAAATTCTAATGAAGGAGAGTTGATTAAAACTGTTAGAATAGGAGGTTTTTTTGGAAATGTGTACATAGTAAGAAAAATGGGTGATAAAATTATTTATGAAAAAACTTCAAAAACAACCTTCAAACCAAATTCCAATATTAAACAACATGAGAAGTTAAAACCATCTAAATTGAGACTATCTAATAATGAACGATCTAAAAATAGTCCCCATTTTATAATTTGTCAACAATGTGGCACTCAGAATGATTCTCAAAGTTTAAAATGTACTAATTGTGGATATAAATTATAAAAGCATTAATCTAACCTATTGTAAAACCTGTATAATATAATCTTTTAATAAAATGTATAAAAATAAATCTTTTGAAAATAGAGAAAAAGGGTTTTATGATTTAACAATAATTATTTATAATACTTCTGTTATTATTTTTTTAAAGTTTTACGATTGATACTAAAATGTTACCGAGAACTGACACTATAAATAGTGAAGAGTTCATCTTCTATATCGACCTAGTAGGCGACTTTATTAAGAAAAAAGTTTTGATAAAAGCAATCAGTAATTTTATTAAAGAAAAAGAAAAATTTAATGCCCTTACTTCTTACGGGATTATACTATTTCAAAAGGATGATAATCCCATTAATGTTTATGAATTGAAAGATGCGGAAACTGTCATCGAAAGAATTGAGGTAGCATGGCAAAATCGAGAGGATGAAAAAAGTTATTTAGAGAATGGATTATATGAAATACTCGCATATATTTTTCGTAAAAGTCGTGAAGCGAGAAAGAATTATAGAGTTATTATCATTTCCGATACTCCTAGTAAATTATCTGAGGACTATTATAATGCATTATATGATCTTTTGATAAAAGCGAGAAAATTTTCAGCATTTATAGATATAATTCGTGTAGGTGATGATAAATTTTATGAAGATGATGTTAAGCTCAAAGTGATTACTAGTGAAACACATGGTGGTACTTTTTATTGTCAAAATGAAAAACTCTTTCCCAACATCTTAGGTTCACTAATTCAGAATAAAAAAGAATTCAAAGTAATAAAAACTGATGATCTTGATCAGGTATTACAAGAAGATAAAGTATTTTATGAAAGATTAGCAGTAGATCTGATTAGTCTCTCCCCAGAAGATCAAGAAATTTGTGATATTTGTGAACAAGAGTTATGTCCCATTTGTGAAGCTCATTCGGATGAAATTCATAAGTGTTTTAATTGTAATACTAAGTATCATAACTGTTGTGCTGCTAAATATTCATTGGCTAAAAATATTGGTTTCAATCATGTATTCAGATGTCTTCATTGTGAAACTCTTTTAAAACTAGATGAAGAATTTGTAAACATGATTTATGAAGAGGATCTAGAAGAAGAATTGTCAGATGAGGAGATTGAAGAAGTAATTAGTGAGATACCCATTACCGAAACAAAAGAGGAAGAGCAACTCATAGAACCGCCTGTAGAAGGTACAGTAACAAGTGAGGAACAAAATTTAACTCCAACAACTCCTCAAATAAAAAAAGTAAGAGTTGGAGGTTTTTTCGGTAAAGAAATTACAATTGAAAAGAAAAATTTTACTAAGGAAGAATTATCAAAAATTCCAGAGACCATAGAAAGATCGGAACAACCAATTTCAATAACTTCTTTAAAGCCTCCGAAAAGAAGAGGAACCGCATCAATTAAACTTTGCAGGATATGTGGTGCAACAATTCAAAATACACCCAACTGTCCTACCTGTGGAGCTAAAATAGATTAGTATCTTTATGTATCTAAATTTTAAAATCTTCAAGAAGAATAACTCCAGAAACATTTGTTTCTTTTACTGATCTGAAATCTTTATTCATTTTTTTAGCATATAGCTTTGTTAATCCCAAAATCTCTTTAATCTTTGTTTTATGAAAATCGAACAAACATAAATCAAAACTTTTGTCAAATTTCTCACTAATAAAATGGAATTCATATCTACAATACGGTTTAAAGCTGAAAGTACTCATCCTAATTTCAATTTGTTTAAATTCAGACCAAGTAATATTAAAAGTAGGTGTTGAAGGCAATATTAGAATGATTTCTTCATGAGAAATAATGAATTTTCTAATTTTACCTGGATTTCTACTTAGAACATAGGAATAATACAATACAAACACTATGATTATAACTAAACTAATATAAACACTGATATAAGTACCAGGAAAAGTAAACATCAAAATTAGATTAATTAATGCAATGCCAAATATTATCAATAAACCAACTGAGCATGGAATTGAATTTTTGTTAAAATCTTCACCTGTAAAGTCAATAACTTCTTCTCTTTCGAGGTCCATTTCTACTAAGTAAAATTAATTAATTTTACATATAAACTTTAATATAAATTTAAAATAAATTTTAGATATTAGAAATAAGAATAGTAAATCTAGAATTCAAATTTATATTAAATTTAAAATCAGAAATTAAGATGATTTAAATGTTTCTTAAAGAAGAAGTAAAATCATTTCAAAAAAGTCATCCTAAATCAAAAGAATTGTGGCTAAAAGCCCTTGAGGTATTACCTGGAGGGATTTCCCATAATATTCGAACATTTGGTCTTCCACTAATTGGGGCATTTCCTGTTTTCATTAATTCAGCTAATGGTCCTTATCTTGTAGATATCGACAATAATAAATACATTGATTGTTGGAATGGCCATTTCGCTATGATTCTTGGTCATAATCCTCCTCAAGTAAGAGAGGAAATCGAAAATAAGTTAAAAGATGGGTGGCATTTTGGTACAAATACTGAATATCAAGTTAAATTAGCAGAAACTATTTCAATAGACAATCCTGGCATTGAAAAAGTAAGATTCTGCACTAGTGGCACAGAGGCTACCATGTATGCTACAAGATTAGCAAGAGCATTTACTAAAAAGAAGCTTGTTGCTAAAGCAGGACTAGGGTGGCACGGAGCTAGTGATACTCTTTATTATGGTGTGGGAAGTTTTGATAGTAATATCTATTCACCTGGTTTATTAACTCCAAAAGAAGCAGGAATCTTTACTTTTGAGATAAATAAGGAAGAAATATTTAGTTTATTAAAAAAAAATTCACAAAACTTAGCTGCAATTATATTGGAACCCATTTTAGGGGGTGGTGGTGGATTTCCAGTGGATAAAGAATTTTTAAAAAGATTACGTGAAGAAACAGATCGCTTTGGGATTTTGCTTATTTTTGATGAAGTTATTACGGGATATCGTTTTTTAAATGGCTTATACCAAAATGAATTAGAAATATTACCCGATCTAACCACAATGGGAAAAATAATAGGTGGTGGTATGCCAATTGGTGCTATTGGAGGACTAGAAGAAATTATCGAACAATCTAGTCCAGAAGCAGAAAATCAAATATTAATTGGGGGAGGAACATTTTCTGGATTCCCACTTAGCATGATAGCTGGATTGAAAACGTTAGAAATTCTAAAGAAATCTGAAGAGAATTACCTTAGAATTAATCAAGAGGGCACTAATTTGTTAAATAATCTTAACCAATTTTTTAACGATGGAAATTATCCAATTATCGCTAAAGGATATAAATCCATGATAATGCTCCATGTAACTTCAAAGTGGATTGAAAATCCATCAATGAGAGAGATTATTGAATATAAAGATAAAAAAAGAGAAGCCTTGCTCCAATTAAGTCTTTTTAATCGTTGCATTTCTGGGTTGCATGGGCTTGGATCGATTTCTATGGCTCATACTCATGAAAATATATTAAATATTCAAGAGGTTGTCAAAGAAATTGCTAAACCAATTTCCCAACAAAAATTTAATTAAAATTAACAAAATCTATAGCTATTAAAATCTTCATAAATTAAATTGTAGTACAGTATTTTTCTTAGGAGATGAAAAATGAGTAAGAAATTTAATATTGTGCAAATCGGTCTTGGACCAATGGGTAGAATTATTGCGGATTTACTCCTTAAGAGGAAAAACATAAATTTTGTAAGCGCTATTGATATTGATCCTGGTTTAATCGGTAAAAAATTAAATGAACTACTTGAATCTAAGTATAAAAATGATATACTTGTTGAATCGGATTTAGTACAAGCTTTCAAAAGCAATCCAGTTGATTTAGTGATTATTGCTACATCATCATCGCTAGCTTCAGTAGCACCACTTATTAAAGAATCTATTAATTTAGGGGCCCATGTAATTTCTATTTGTGAGGAATTGTCATATCCCTTTCAAAATAGTCCGAAACTCTCTAAAGAACTAGATTCTTTGGCTAAAGAAAACAATGTTTCTGTTCTTGGAACTGGTATAAATCCAGGGTATCTTATGGATTTACTTCCGATTCTAATAACTGCTCCATGTCAAAGCGTTAAATCAATAAAAGTAACTAGAATGATGAATTCTTCAAAAAGAAGAGTACCCTTCCAAAAAAAAATAGGAACTGGATTAACAGTTGAAGAATTTCATGAAAAAATTAGTAATAAAGAAATTACCGGCCATATAGGACTAACTCAATCAATTCAAATGATTATTGCTGCTTTGGGTTTAGATTATGACGAAATTTTTGAATATCCCCCCAAGGAAGTTGTAGCAGAGAAAGATTTTACAACTTCATATGGTGAAACGGTATTAAAAGGATATGTAAGGGGCTTACAGAGCACAGCTATTGCTAAAAAGGGAGAAGTAGAAATTATAGTTCTAGATTTTATAGCTTTTTCGGGAGATCATGAGGAGTATGATAGCATATTAATTGAAGGGATTCCTGATATTAAACAAAAGATTATCGGCGGTGTTCATGGTGATTTAGGTACTTCTGCTATAGTTGTAAACTTAATCCCGACAGTTATTAACGCAAAAGCAGGTTTACTTACTATGAAAGATATTCCTGTACCGTGTAATACTGAAAATATTTGGAAAAAAAAAAATAATAATAATTAAACAGGTATTATAGCATTTATTGGAAAGTATAGTAGAATTGCTAGAAATCCCGCCATAGGAAAAGTTAAAAACCAGATTAAAACGATTTTCCACATTCCTTTTTTGGTAGGTGTGTGACTTGATTTAGATAATCCTACTAATGACGCTACTAACATGTGAGATCCCGATAACGGAATTCCTAATGTTGTTCCGATAAATAATATTGCCGCTGTAGGTATTTGAGCTGCAAATGCAGTACTTGGATACAGCTCTGTAATTCTTCCTACACTCTTAATAACCCCCCTTCCTAATACAACTAAACCTCCAGCTAAGCTTAAACCAGTAATTAAAAGAAGAAGGTTTATTTGAAAGTCTCCTATTCCGACTACAATACCAACCGCATTTGAACAATCATTCCCTGCTCTAGAAAAAGCTGTTATACATATCACTATTAGAACTATATATGAAAATATTTTTTCTGTTTTTTCATAACTTTGAAATCCATTTAGATGTTTAGCTTTATAATGGAGCATAATTTTATAGACACTAAAAGATACAAAATAACCGATGATAGGAGATAGAATCCACCATGTGCTTAAGTATAAGATTTTCCCCCAATCAAGACTAGCATTAATAGCTATACCAAGACCTATAACTGCACCAATAGTTGCATGAGTTGTTGATATAGGTAGTCCCAATGCTGAAGCTAATATTAACCAGATTGCTGTAGAAATTAAAATGGTTATAACTATAGGATTATTAAGACCTACCAAAATTCCTTTACCTACAGTTTTACTCACCGCTTCCCCTAATATAAAAGCTCCTGATATTGAAAAAATTACTGCTAAAATTAAAATTTGTTTCATATTTAAAATTCGTGAACCATATATTCCCGCAAATGTTTCATCATTTGCCCCGATACCAAATGCGATTATAATTGCTATTACTAAAAAGGTAGCTATAATAATTGGTAAAGCCATATAAATCGCCCTTATTTATTTACTTGGATATTTTACTATTAAACTTCTTAGAAAGTCACTAATCTCTTCTGCCCTTACAATCATATCAAATAGTTTTATAAAAATTTTTGATGTTAGATACACACGGAGAGACTTTTCTTCTGGTTTTTTATAGATTTTCTTTAAAATTTTGAATTTTCTTTCACGAGCCCTTCTCTTCAATGTTTCAATTTCGAAACTTTTTTGATAAGCAGTTTTAAAATCTGTTTCCATAAGATTTACCATATCAACTAGTATATCAATTGTTTGTTGATATAAATCATTAATTTCTTTTGCCTCGTTTTTTATATCATCAAACAGTTCATAAGGATATACTTTCAATCCCATAGCTAGCTCTTCTGAATTATCTGAAACAATATCTAAATATTTGATCAACCTATAACGATCTTCAACTAGAAATGGGAGAGCTCGTTTATCTTTATAAAGTAAATCAATGTATTTCTCTTTAGCACGATCTGCATTATGTTCACATTGCATTACTTTATCGAGTTCCTTTTTAACTATCTTACCTTCAATCAGATCATTGATACAATCATGTAGCAATAAAGATCCATTAAGAACTTGATCATTAAATTCACTTGCTGCTTCAAGAATTCTTGTTCTTTTATCGCTTTTTAATTTTATTTTCACTCTATTCACATCGAGAATTGTTTAATATTGGATGTAATAGTCATTCAAATGCATTATTTCTTAAAAAAAATTTTGTTTTCCTGATGATGATTTGGCTATTCAAATTAAAATTTAATGAATAATTATTATTATACAA
>JBHLNK010000149.1:0-4965 GCA_048941625.1 Promethearchaeota archaeon
AAAGTTCGAGAATTAGTTGAAGCAAAGAATAATGCTGATTCAATGATTTATCAAACACGGAAATTAATGGAAGATAACAAGGATAAAATTCAAGATAATGAAAAGAAGGAAATTGAAGCCGCCATCGCATCATTAGAAGAAGATATTAAAACGGATGATGTCAATAGAATTAAAATGGGCATAGAGAATCTTCAGAAGTCCATGTATAGTTTTTCTCAGCGGATTTATCAAAGTCAAGCTCAAGATCAGGTTTATCAGCAAGCAGCTGAACAAGCTCAAAGAGCTGCGAGTGGTATGGGTGGTGTTCCTCCAGGAGGAATGGGTGGTGCCCCACCAGGAGGTGTGGGTGGTGAAGCAGGTGCTGGTGGTGCTAGCTACAAAAAAGAGAAAGACGAAGACAAGAAAAAGAAAGTTGTTGACGTTGATTGGGATGAAGATTAATCCCTAATTTATTTACTTTATTTTTTACTTAATATTTAAATCTTTTAGATTCACTATTTCTAAATATTCAATAAATTTGTTATGGATTATTTTGAAAATAAAAAGGTTTAATAATGGATAAAAAGATGCTATCAATACCTTCAAAGTTAGAAACACCAAGATTAATAATAAGAAAATATGAATCTGGTGACGGGAAGTACTTGTTTCAATTATTAGAATCTGGTAATAATCGAGAATATCTTAATGAACATAGTGATGATGCTACAAATGTTAAAACTGAAAAGGACGCGGAAACTAGGATACAACAGTTATCAAAAGATTGGATTGAACGAACTAGATTTGTTATGGGAATATGGTTGAAATCATCTGAGAAGTACATAGGTCAAATTTGGATTGAGCCCAATAAACAGGAAGTCCCGTCTTTTGAACTTGGATGGTATTTAGAACAATCTCTTCAAAAACAAGGATTTGCTACCGAAGCAGCTAAAGCTAGCATTAATTTTATTTTTAATAATCTAAAAGCCTATAAGATAATAGTGATAACTCGAGATGACAATCTTAGGAGTGTTAAGTTGGCAGAACGATTAGGATTTAAAAAAGAGGCTCACTTAAGAGAACATAGTATTAAGAAGGATGGATCTCGAGTTGGTTTATCATATTATGGAATACTAAAAAATAAAAGAGATAAATTATTTTGATTTGAATATTGAAACATACTCCGTTTCCCACAGCAATATTCATATAATTATTTGCTGTTTGTAGATATATCCGAAATCAATTTTTTAATTTAACATGGTGAAATTACAGGTATTAAAAGTGTTTAATGCATCTTTAGCATATTTATTATTGTTATTGTTTTTTGTAGTTATTTATCGATCTCCAATTATAATTCACGAATCTGTTTTATCTAAAAGTCTATATTTTATTTTTCTGAATTTGTTGCCTGCAATAGTTTTGATATTTGTATCTTTATTTTCAAAATCTAAAAAAGCAAATGTAGCAGTAACTATTATTGCTGGTTGTTTCATTTTGATTAATTCCATGATACAGGGTATTCAGTTAGGTTACATAGATTGAAAAAAATAATTAAAATGGACATATCTGAATAAAAACATTTCAATATTTTATTACATACTTAATCAATTCAGAATCCCCATAGTCATTTTTAAATAGATGAACAAATAATAATAACTAAAAATAGAAATGATTTATTTTTATGGAAAAGATTAACATTCTTCGATTATCAGACATTTTTATAGTATACGTAATAATTTTATGCTTTATTGGTGATATTTTTGTTCCAAATTCTGTCTTTAATACTTTCAATCTATTTAGTAAAATTCTTTTCGTTTCTGGATTAGTTTTAACTCCCATTGTACTGTTACTACTATCTTCTATTTTTTTAAAGTCAACAAAGTTAAAATTAGTTATTATAATATTAGGGATTATCACAGTTTTGCTAAATATATATGTACTCGCTGGTAACTACGGATACATTGATTAGTACGTAAGGGATAGACTGATTATTTCTATATTAATTTATATGGTATTTAATACATAATCAATAAGTTCTGTGAAGTTTCCAAAAGCACTTTCATAATAAATATCAGGTTGCATCCGAACTTCCTCACTTGCATGTCCAGCATGAAATTAATAAATATATCAATAAAACTATTAAGATTTACGCTTTCTATTTGATTTAAATTTCTTGATTTTCCACTAACCCTAAATAAAAATAAGCTTTTTTCTGTTGATACCTTTTTAGTATTTCAAATCGGGTGTATCCATCCATTAATTCCATATTTTCCTTATTTACAATTAATGGGCTTATTGAACTTCCTTGTAATAAATATTCTTCCATTTGATCAGCTCTAATTTTTAAATTATTCAAGAAATTATAAGATTTGGATTTATATTTCATTAAATCTTCACGAAGAATAATTTCTTCTAACCTAATCTTTTTTAATTCAAAATTCATTTTTGGTAGAAGCCTTAACCATTCTATGGTCCATTGTTGATCTGGAAATTCTTCATGGTCGATTTGCCATTCTTTTCCAATCCATTTTACTAGAAATTCTTTGATTTTCCTTTTATTTGGGATAATATGATATGTAAATTTGCCAAGTTTTTTATATTGAAACATTGAAATCATCAAATGATATTCAATTTAATATGTATTGTTATATCTTATGAATAAAGTCATAATAAAATATAGAATTAACATCCAATTATCTAAAAAAATAAATTTTAGAAACAATTTTATTAACTTGAATTTTGAATATATATCAATAGATTAAGAAGTAAAAGAATCATGAGTTCTAAGAAAAGAGATTACTATGAAGTTCTTGGAGTTAGTAAAGATGCAAGTTTAAATGATATAAAGCTAGCTTATCGTCGTTTAGCAAGAAAACTCCATCCAGATTTGAATAAAACAGATCCAAAAGCGAAAGAGAAATTTATCGAGCTTCAAGAAGCATATGAGGTCTTGAGTGATGAAACAAAGAGACAAAATTATGATAGATTTGGATTTAGTGGAGTACATGTAGATATGAGTGACTTTTTTAGTGGCGGTATTCCTGGAATTGATGAATTATTTAAGAGTATTTTCGGGGGATTTGGTTCTTTTGGAGGATTTGATGATTTTGGTTTTGGAGGTTTCGGTTCAAGATCAAGAAGAAGAACCACTCCTCGAAGAGAAGTGGGGCAAGATTTAGAAGACCATATAGAAATTACCTTTGAAGAAGCAATGTTTGGGGTAAAGAAGGACATTCCTATTACAAGATATACCCCTTGTGATGATTGTGAGGGAACTGGAGCTGAAGATCCTTCAAGTATTAAGATTTGCCCTGAATGCCAAGGATCAGGACGAGTTAGGAAGATGTCTCAATCTGGGTTTGGAACTATAATACGCGAATCAGAATGTTATACTTGTAACGGAACAGGAAAGATAATCGAAAAAAAATGTAAAGTGTGTGGAGGAAAAAAAGTAGTTCCAGAAACAAAAACAATTCACGTTAATATTCCTCCTGGTGTCGAAGATGGAGTTCACTTGAAAGTACAAGGAGCCGGTCATGTCCCTTCTGCTAATGCAATCCCTGGAGATCTTTATTTAGGAATTAGAATTTCTGATAATGATAAATTCATACGGCGTGGAAATGATCTATATACTCCTGTTGATGTGGATTTTGTTACTGCTATTCTCGGGGGAAAAATTATTGTTCCAACCTTAGATTATAAAGAAGAAAAATTAACCGAAAAAGAATTATCAATACCACCTGGAACTCAACCTGGGACAGAATTTCGTATTAAAAATCGCGGTGTTTCATATATGAGAGGAAGAGGAAGAGGAGATCAATATGTTATTGTCAATATTGAAATTCCACGAAAAGTTACTGATAAACAAAAGGATTTATTATTGAAGTTTAGAGAACTAAATAATTAAATTTACAATTAAAAAAAAATTAGATAAGAAAAAGATTTATTTTATAAGGTGAGAATTTAGCCAATTTATTACATCGTTATAAACTTCTTCTTTGTTTATTTCATTAAAAATTTCATGGCGGGCGTTTTCATAGAACTTATAAGTAACATCTTTTATTCCATTCTTTTTATAACGATTAATTATAGCTTGTACGTATTTAGTTTTATTTCCAATAGGGCATTCTGTACCGGAAATGAAGTAAACTGGTAAATCTTTCGGTATTTTAGCCTCATTCTTAGGATCGTACATCTTCTCAAATCCATATAGAAATTCAAGCCAAAGTCTTGCTGGCGGTATGAATCCGCACCAAACATCATCAATATATTTTTGAACTTCAACTTTGTCTCTGCTCAACCATTCAAATCCTGTAGAACCTTCTTCTTGATCCCAATCATGATTATTAGTTTTAAAATTCATATCATACATCTTTTGACTTGGTTCAGTTGGACCAAGTTTCTTCATTTCGCTTTTAAGCAGAATTTTTCCCGCCTTAACAACTAGGGACCTTACTTTCCCATTAGTCCCACTTAATATACACCCTTTTATTTCGTTGGCCCAATCTTGAATGTAATCTTGGGCAAGCATAGCACCCCATGAATGCCCTATTAAAAAGAGTGGGAGATTTGGATTCTCTTTTTTTATAATTTGCGATAATTGATGAATATCATTTACTACGCCTCTCCATCCACTAGCGCCCAATACTCCAGCATGGCCCTCTAATGTAGCTTCTGTCAAATCACCAGCAGTTAATCCATGACCAGGATGATCATCTGCATAGCATATATATCCTTCCTTGCACAATGATTCTGCTACTCTTGTATATCTTTTTGCATGTTCTGCTAATCCATGAAGGATCTGTACAGCTGCTTTAGGTTCAGTTTCAGGTTCCCACTTATAAACGAAAATATTAATGTCATCCTGATCCTTAAAATTAAATGTAGAACTTTTCATAGACTCATCCCTTTATCTAAATAATAAAGACTAATTGATAATTTTTAATTTCATTTAGGTTCTTATCTTAATTAAAGTTTTGATTGTTTAAA
>JBHLNK010000067.1:0-21375 GCA_048941625.1 Promethearchaeota archaeon
AATTTAGGCTATATGAACGAAATTGTTAAAAAACAGCATTTCTTTTTTGAAGATATCTTTCTTAACCGAATAAAATATATACTAGATTAAAAAGGTCTTCTATCTCTCCTTTTTTCTAATAATTTAATCCCATATGAATTTAGGGTTCTAGTCAAGTAATTTAACAATATCTCAACTTCTTTTGGTTTGAATACAGCTCTTCGATGAGCTTCAATTTGAGGAATAGGTAATCCATAATGCTCATTCAGACTGGATATAGGGAGTAAGATTGATGCAATTAAATCTGCTTTCATAGAAGCTTTTTCAAAGATGTGCTTTTCATCCATAAAAAACTCTATTCGACACGGAGTATCATATTTGGCAGTCTTTAAATAAAATGCATAAAAAGCTAGAGGAAAATAATAAGGGATTTCTTTTTTGATTCCAGTATCTCTAATCTTTTCAATTTCTCTCTTACAATTAAAAATACAACTTCTCTCAGATTTATTTAATATTCGATTAAATAGATCTAAATCTGAGAAAAGTTCCATAACTCTACGATAATCTATTTTAATAAATTCGGAGAGGTTTGAGTAACTTGGATTAAATAGTTGTATAGTGTCTCTTAATAAATGAGTCAAAGCAGAAGTTCTTGTATCCTTAATTGAGCCAATCAACAAAATTCCTTTTTCTATACAATTTGAGTATAATTTCTGATATTCTTTCAATAATTGATCATATTTTTTAGAAATTTCAGGATCCTTAGAAAAAACTAAATTTATTGGCATGATAACTATTGATCCATCAATTATTATCATATCAATATCATCTGACTTACTAATCATATCATTAAGAAGATGGATTTCCATGAAATTCATGTCAATAGAGATCTTTGTATCTACTGCTATTTCATCCGAATTTCGAAGATTACTTTGAACTAAATAATTATTAAATCCACTTAGATCTGGGTAATATTTAATATTTGCGATATGATTTTTCTGAAAATTATATTTAACAGCAATAGCTTTTAGAAATGAAAAATCAATATTCATATATTTCTTAGTTACAGAACTTCCATCAACACTTACAATATTAAGACCTCTAATATTTGCTCCTAAGATTTTTCTCTTTAGTAATACTTCTTTTATTTGAAATTTTGGATAATTAATATATTTCGAGAAATTTAGTTTATCAATATTTTTAAGAATAATATTAACAAAATGGTTTTTTACTCTTTCAATAGATAAATACTCTTCAGCAATAGATTTAAGATCATTCAGAAGAAGTTGTTCTTTTGTAACTCCCAAATTAACACTCGATTTTTTATCATAGGAAAAGGTTTTAAGACTCTTTTCTTCGGAGTTAAAGATCTTATCCCTAATTGTCATTAAAAGTCTAAATAATTGAGATAAAAATAATTATAATGAGATATTTAATTTTTTGATTTTCAATTTTTAAAAATCTTAAAGTACTATTAGTAAATGATCATGCAACTTGGAGAAAATCCTTGGTTTTTAATTGGACTAACATTTCTAGAGCTTCTTTTCATCTTGATCCCAGCCTTTATTTCCAGCAGAATAGAAAAAATCCCCTTTAAGAATGCAATTAACCAGATGGGATTTGAAAAAAATACTAATATTTTTTTGAAAATATTATTTGGAATGTGCTTTGGGATTATTTTTTTCTTTTTAAGTATATTTTTAAGCTTTTTTTTTGAGGAGTTATTGATTGGGAGTTTATTTGGCAATGATTTTGTAGAACTAGCTCGTGAAGGGGCAATTAATACAACTATTCTCCAACCAAATTTACTTCAGTTAACAATCTTAGTACTCTTACAAATTAATATAGTAGCACCTTGCGAAGAAGCTTTCTTTAGAAGTTTCATTATAAAGAAAATAAATACAAAATTAAAAATAACCTATTCAATAGTAATATCATCTATTATTTTTTCTATCTACCATATTCCCCCTTTTTTAGTACCTGTACCAACTTTTATTACATTCTTTGGGTATTATTTTATATTTGGTATTTTATTATCATTGATTTTTATTTATTTCAAATATTCAATTATTCCTTGCTCAATTGCCCATTCATTTTTTAATATTTTAATAATCATAATATAATTCACTCATTATGAAATAATACTTTTAAATTAGACAAAGATTAATTAATATTAGGTATATTAATAACATAAATTAAAATTAAACCTATTTTAACATTAAGATTTAATCTAACTTTCTGAACGTTTAAATTAGACTCCATAAAAACTCAACAAATTGATTTAATTGACACAATATGATTATACTTTTAAAGTTTTAATGCTAGGCGATGCCTCCGTTGGAAAGACATCACTTACAATAAGATATATTTCTGGTTATTTTAAAGAAGATCTAAGATTAACTATTGGAGTCGATTTTTATTCTAAGACAACCTCTTTCAATAATAAGAAAGTAAAATTGCAGATATGGGATTTTGGTGGAGAAGAAAGATTTCGTTTTTTACTTTCTCAATATAGCAAAGGAGCAAATGGAGCCTTTTTTCTGTATGATATCACAAATCATAGATCTCTTGAACATTTGCCAGATTGGACTCAAGTTATCAGAGAACATGCGGGGAATATTCCAATCATGTTAATTGGATCAAAAGTTGATCTCCATGAATTTAGAGCTGTTCCCCGAGAGGATGGTATATTAGCAGCAAAAAAATACAATCTTGCTTCGTTTGTTGAACTTTCTTCCAAGACGGGAGAAAATGTTGAAAGAGCTTTTGATGTAATGACGGAAATTCTGTTTGAACGTTATTCAAGTGATTAATCATCAAAAATTTGATTGCTTGCTATCAAAAAATAATTCTTTAGAAGGAATATATATAAAAATCCTAATTTAATCTTAATTTATCAATAGATAATTATAGCTCAAAAAAATTTTATGACAGATTCAAATAATAAAGAGCCACCAAGACCTGAAGGAATCCCTTTAAACACTAAGGCTCCTCAAATAGATACTACTGATATTTACGATAACCCTTTAATACTTAATGAGATTTTAGAGAAATATGATGGAATTCTAATAGACTTTTTTCGAGGAAATTGGTGAAGTCATTGCAAAAAGCACTTAAAGTTATTAACTGAGAATATTGATGAGTTTGACCGACGAAAAATTAAACTTATTTCCATTGCAAGTGATAGTAAAAGACTTTTACAGAAATTTAAAGAAGAAAATAAATTTCAAGTTGATATGATATCTGATAGAGGTGCTAAAATTGCTAAGGAGTATGGTGTATATTGGTATGCTCCTGGTGGTGGAAAAGATTATAAAATTAAACAAGCAGTACCAAGTAAATTTCTTATCGATAAAAACGGAATAATAGTGTGGAAGTATATTGGAAAAGATAAAACAGATAGGCCTTCAATAGAACAAATGATAAATATTATTGATAAGAACATATTTCCCTATTAAGAATGATTTGAGTGTAAAAAAGTGAGACATTCAATGACGACCCTGTGAAGGTTAGGGGATATCTTTTTTTTATTTTTTTAATTTTTGAAATGCATATGTTTAAAATTCATAACTTTGATAACATATACAAAAAAAAGTTTTAACAAAAAAATTCAGGAGAACAAGATCATGGATTTATCCAATGATGAAATGAAGAGACCTCGAGGATTACCCTTACACTCAAAAGCACCGATGATAAACACTTTTGACATTTACAATAGCAAAATAAATTTAGATAATCTCCTTAAGACATACAATGGAGTTTTAATTGATTTTTTTCGTGGAACATGGTGAAGCTATTGAAAAGAAGAGTTGGAACATTTAACCAGAGAATTTAATAAGTTTGAGCAACGAAAAATTAAAATAATTTCAATTGCAAGCGATACAGTTGGTTTGTTAAAAAAATTTAGAGAAGACAATAACTTTCCTGTAGATATGATCTCAGATCGGGGAGCAAAAATCGCTAAAGATTATAATGTTTATTGGTTTGCTGAAGGTTGGGGTAAATTAAAAGTAAAACAAGCTATACCCAGCAAATTTTTAATAGATAAAACTGGTGAGATAATTTGGAAATACATTGGCAAAGACAAAACAGACAGACCTTCGGTAGGTGCAATGATATTTTTAATTGATAAATATTTGAACAATCCCAATTAAGTATGATTTGGGTGTGAAAAAATGAGACACTCAAGGACAACCCTGCAAAGGTTTTGGGATTAAATTCCCTTTCTTTTTTATTAAAAAAATCTATAAAATAGTATTATATAAATTTTATAGATCCAAAAATCTAAATTGAAAATGATGACAAGGGATTCTTTTATAATAAGAAAAGTTAGAGATTCAGATTTAAATGAGGTTTTATTGATTTTTAATTATTATATTAAAAATGGATTCGCAGCTTATCCCGAAGAGGAGGTAAGTATCGAATTTTTTTATAACATTATGCAAAATTCTCTTAATTTTTACATTTTAGAAATAAAAGAAAGAATTGTAGGTTTTGCTTTTTTAAAAAATTACTTACCTTATGAAAATTTTAAACTTACAGGAGTTTTGACTTATTTCATTGATCATAAATATACAAATAAAGGATTTGGTACATTATTATTAAAGAAGTTAATCAAGGATGCCATTGATCATGGAATTCAGGTACTCTTAATAAATCTATCATCCTTAAATGAACAGAGTATAAAATTTCATAAAAATCATGGATTTATTGAATGTGGGAGATTCAAAAACATCGCTAAAAAATTTAATCAGGAATTTGATATCATTTGGATGCAGAGAAATTTATGACCATCTACTATTGAAAACTCTCTTTAGATTGAAATTGAAAGAGTAGTTAAAAATTATGGATTAAATCTAACATATTTAACTTTTTTTTTAAGAATTCTGTTATACCGCAATCCTGATTCATAACAATAACCACATTTTGAACAATGATAATGAGTACATTCTAAAGCATATTCTCTCTGTATTGGATCATTAATCATTTGATCCCCACATTTATCACATTTCTTACCTGATATCATAAGTTTAAGTTATTGCTAAAGAGATATTTAAATCACGTAAGTAAGATGATTTAGTAAAGATTTCCTAAAATTTAGAAAAAAAAATTGATTGCAAAAATAAACAAAAAAATAATATTAGTTACTAAAATTCATTTTGTTCTTCTATTTTTTCAATTCATCATCACAATTGTAATAACAATAGCAATTGAGAAGAAGCTCAAAAGAAAAATAAGAAGTTTGTGACTAAAGTAAAACCCATGAACTAACTTTAAATCATAATATAAATAGGATATATTAATTTTGGTTATGATAGTTTAAAAAAGAAAAAAAAAGAGATATTTAAAGCTGAACAAAATTGCTTACATTAATCCAATAGCAATTTTCATATCAGCTGCAGTTACTTTCTTTCTACCGGAGTGTTTAGCAATATCAAGAGCACAACCAGTTAGACCCTTAGCATATTCTTCTAAATAGTCCATTAATTTATCTACTGCTGCTCTGCTTACAATTTCAGCTCCGGCTTTTTTCATTAGAGCCCGAAGAGGACTCCATGCAAATGCGGCCATTTTTTTATTCCTCCACAAATATTATTAAATCTTAAATTTTTTTATAAAGGTATTTAAATTTTAATTAGTATTTCTTATATTTAAATGTGTTGGTTGATCCTAGTTAATCCGATAAATCTGATCAATCAAATATAGTCGACAAAAAAAAATGAAGAGAATTTTTCACAAATTTTTTAATAGTGAATTCAAATACCCAAAAGTGATCAATATTTGTTTTCAGAAAGCTAGATCAATAGTTGATCAATTTATTAAACATATAAATCTCATCAAAAATTTTAACCAATCTCAAAAGATTCTCTTACGAGATAAATCTTAGAATAGGAAATTGAATCAAATCTTCATTTAATCCTATATACAATCCATATTTTCAGATATTAAGTTTTTATAGAATTATTTTTTCACAATATTTTAATTAAAATATGATATCAATATGAATTTCTGTTAATAAAACCTTAAATATTGCCAAATTAAAAATTAAATTATTAAAATTATTGACAAAAAGCTGAAATTCAAGATAAAAGAAGTGTATAATATGAAAAAAGATGAATCTATTACGACTAACAAATATGATGATAATGAATTACGTTCTTTAAACTTATTTTTTGGAATGATTATCGTTGTCCTATCCATTTTCGTTATTTTCTTAATAACTGTTGAAGCTAATCTAATCATGATCTCAGTTAGTTTATTAATAGTAGGTGCTGCATTTACGTGCATTGGCATTGCGGATAAAGATCAAACTGAAGAGGCACAAAAGATTGCTATATTATTTGGTTTTATTGTTACAATAGTAGGATTAATAGTACTTTTTAATATATCATTTATTATGGAACCAATGATAATTCAGATAATACTACTTATAGGGAATGCCACATTTGGAGTTGTTGGGCTCGTAGCTATATCTGCAGTTTCATCTGAAAAATGGTCCGTTCCAATGAGTAGAAGAATAATGATCTTGATGGGGGGTGCGCCAATGTTTGGGGCTGCTTTAATCAATATAGTGATTCTTATTTTTGGATTGGTTTTGGGCACTAATTATAATTTTATTGTTAGCATACTATTGTTTGTTACTTTGATGCTACATGGACTCGCCAGAATCATTATTTTTTATACCAAAATATATGAATAATTATTATTCTTTTTTTTTCTATTTTATAATAATATTTTTATAATACTGGTAACTTAATTTGTTAAATTCTTGTTTCAAATTGTTTAAAAATAAAAATTAGAACTAATAATGGATTTAATTAACCCCAAAATTTTAGTTGTTTCAGACATTCACTTAGGTTCCTTGGATTGTGAAAGAGATTTATTCATTCAGTTTCTCAAAAAGGTCATTAATGGAGACTATGGTAATAGTATTCAAGCTCTTGTAATAGTGGGCGACTTCATTGATTTGTGTACTGATATTCCTGAAACCCTTCTGAAAAGAGAGAAAGTTCAAGAAATTTTGTCACTTTTAATAGATCTTAAGAGATCGACAAATCTTATTTATATTTTAGGTAATCATGAAATCCCAGTTACTCGCGATTATGATCAGAAATTCTCTCGCCGTAAGCAGAAATTTTTAAATAAATTTAATAGAAGCAATTTTAGTGAATTATTTGATGATAAGATTATCTGTCAATATTTATTATTAAAGACGTGGAATAATGAAAATTTATTTCTTTTCTATGATAAGCGAGAACAAATTGAAGATAATCCTATAAGAAAAATAAAAATTGATAATTTTAATTTGAGAGAAGATTATAGATGCCTTTTGACACATGGATATCAATTCGAAAGTGATATTTATCGTTTTTTTGTAGGACAAATTTGGAAATCTTTAATCAAGAGTAATTCATTTGAAATTAAGGAGACCTATGATTATTTCTGGAATGAGGTGATAAAAAATAAAAGAAAAATAAAGCTAATCTTAATTGAAGAGATGTTAGAAGACTTGTCAAAATTAAAGGATGTATCCATAGAATCACAAAAGGCTCTTTTTTCAGGATTAAGTAATTTTGAGTTTAATTTTATTAAATCAAATATGCGTGTACTTAAAAGATGGGAACATCTAACTAAACCGGATTATTATTTTAATGGGATAAAATTGTTTCTAGAGGATGATGATTATCAATTTTTAAATATCAATCATTTAATTTATGGCCATTCGCACCGTATGGGGATACAAAATGGAATTATAAATGGTCATTCAATAAAAATTGTAAATGATGGTTCTTGGCAACATATTGTACCTTCTTATGCAGTAATTAACTCTAATGGGGAAATTGAGTTACATACTTTTCCTTAGTTCTCTATATAATGAAATTATTATGCTATCATAATAAATATGACTAGATTACTACTGTTATCTGAGGTTCTTCTTTTTCAGCATAGAAGAATCTCCCAGAACCCATTACATCTACGTATCGAAAAGAAATTTTATTGAATTTGATTTTTTGAGAGGGTATCCTTTCAATTTTTTTGATATCATAAATTTTTTCGCTTGAATTTGAATCAATAATAAAAAGGATTAGTTTTCCTAATTCAGATACTATTATTTCCTCTTCAGAAGGATAGTATTGATCCATATCTGCTCCTATTGCAATGTTATCCTGCCTAATTTCACCAGGATTTTTCTCTGCAGCTATCTTATATTTATTGAAATACTTTAGAATGTCTTTCAAATGTTTAATTTGAGGTTGATTAAATTTTTCTAAGATCCTGTAGACAATTGAATCTGACTCTCTTAGATAGTCATATACAGTATCTGGAGTTGTTTTTGGTACATAATCTGGAATTAATTCTTTATTTTTCAAAATTTATACAAAAGTAAAATTTGTTGTTTGTTCAAAATTTATAAATCTAAGCTTTTATTTTTAATTATTAAGTTTAGTTTTTAAAAATATTAAATAATTCAATCTTATTTATGGCTGATCATATAAATTCTATTTCTAATTTTGACGTTGGAGTGAAACCAATTTACATTTTTAAAATATGTATATTAGGTCAGGAAAGAGTTGGGAAAACCTGTATTGCCAAACGCTTATGTTTTGACACATTTGATGTAGATACAAAAGAAACATTAGGTATTGAATTTTATACTAAAGATCTTCCAATTATCGTTAATGAAGAAAAAACATTCGTACGTATCAGTATATGGGATTTTGGGGGTCGAGAACAATTTAAAAAGTTATTTCCATATTATATTAATGGAGCGAATGGTATTTTTATGGTATTTAATCTAATTGATCTTCAGACTTTGCTTAGATTGGATTGGTGGTATGAGAGACTCGAAGATTTTTCCCATGAAACTACTCCAAGGATGTTAATAGGTGCTAAAAGTGATCTTGTGGAAAGTGCTAATGAAAAGGCTAAAGTAGATGATTTAGTTATAAAAAGATTTAAGGAACGGCATAACGAGACTGATTTTTATAAAACTTCCTCAAAGGATAATTATAATATTGAGACAATTTTTAAGGAACTTGTTATAAAGATATTAGCTAAAAACAAATTAGATTTTGATCAATTACTTTAACTTATTCTATTGAATAATTTTTTGATTAACTAACTGATTCATGAATTAGATCGAAATACCTTAATGCTAAAAGATAAGATTTTTTTTAAAATAGAACTATATCAAAATAACAATAACCCCTAATATTGTTAATATTACCCCTATGAAACCAAATTTAGAAATTTTTTCTTTATTTACTAGATATGTTAGTGGAAAAGCAAATAAAGGACTAGCACTCGCAATTAAAGAAACTATACTTGGACCTGCTAAATGGACCGATTCAGTATATAAATATGCTCCAAAAGAAGTACCTATTATCGAAGCACTTAGTAAAAGCATCCACAAATTAAGAGATTTCTTCTTTCTAAATGAATTATTTTTCCTTTTGATGTAGTTCTCTCGCCAAACCATTGAACCCAGAATTAAAAATGCAAAAGGAAATCTTATGACATTCCCTATAATAGAACTTAATTCATTCACAAGAATTATTTCATCTATCCTATCAATTCCAAATTTTATCAAAACTGCGCCAATAGCCCACCCTAACGAAGCAATAAAACAAAAACCGATGGCTTTAATTATTTCTTCACTCAAAGGTTTTGAAACATTACTTTTTGAGGGAAAATTTTCAGCTGAAATATCAAAATTTGTCTTAGACTTTCCAATAATTGTAATTCCAAATCCAATAAGGATCAGTGATAAAATTAGGTTCAGCTTAAAAGGTTCGTTAAGGAAGATTAAAGACAAAATAAACGTAAAAAGTGGAAAAGTCATGGAAACAGCAAGAGCTATTGTAGTGCCTAATTCTTTTTGAGCAATAAAATATGCTGTATCACCTACAACTTGACCAAAAACAAAACTCAAGATTAATATTAACCATAATTCCCAAGGTATCAAGAATATTAGACTCAAGCTATTCATAAATAATGCTATAATAATGAATGTTATAGTGCCTATAGCAGTTCTAAAGAAATTAATATAGGATGGACTAAATTCATGTTCTGTCTTACGAAACATTACATTAGAACCCACAAACGTAAGTACTGCTAAAATTGCGATAAGTTCTCCTAACATTGAGTATACAAATAATTATATACATAAATCGTTTCGTATTCTATATTTCTTACTTTTAGAGATAAACAATCGTGAAAATTATACATCATCTTCAGTTATTACCAAAACACTATTACATTTATAGCAGTATTTGGGTATTGATTCAAACTTTATCCCACAATTCGGACAAGTCATTTGTCCTATTTTAGCAATTGAATCAATATCTTCTGATTTATTTTTATCTGTTCTTCTTATTATTTTCTTCAAGACTATTGAAAGTAAAATAGATAAACAAGCTATTAAAATCCCAAGTAGTACAGTATGCAAAATATGAAATTGAAAGTAAGTATTGAAATAATCCTCTGAATATCTTGATAAAAATAAGTAAAAAAAGAAATTTGGTAAAAAAAATGTGATCAGATTCATTGAGTATGCTTTTTTATAGTTAACATATATGAAAATAGGGATTAATGAAACCAAAAACCATATAATATAAATAAAAATTAAGCCTGAAAAATTATTGAAAAGAACTAAATTAGCTAAAAATTGAGTTATAGCTGCTTGTTCTACTGTGGTTAAGATATCAAAAACTAGCGTAAGCCTATAACCGAAAATAATGACGATTAAACTTAAAATGAAGAATTGAATGATAAATAAAAAAATCCTACTTCGTACAATTTTTATAAACTTCATCTAATATGTACTAACTCTTTTAAAAAATTAAACTCTTCTAAACAAATATAGCTTTTGGCACGATTAAATCAAAATAATTATCCATTTAAAATTTAAAAAAGCCCAAAACAGTAAAATTTTTAATATTTGCTATCTTCATTTACTCACAGTGGAAGGTTTGTATTCTTATTTTTTAAAAGTCAAATATTATAATCATTATCGAGGATGTTTTCTCCTATGAATCTTACTTCTCCTTTAAGAATTAATAATATAATTGAGGTAGTATGCTTATGAGTTATACTTTTTCAAGAACCAAAATGATTGAAAAAATAAAATTCGGTTTATTAAGCCCTGATGAGATTAGAAAAATGTCTGCAGCGCGCATAATAACCGCGGACACGTATGACGAGGATGGTCTTCCGATCCCGAGTGGTTTAATGGATCAAAGATTAGGTACAATCGAACCAGGCCAAAGATGTCAGACTTGTGGTAATCTAGTTAGTAATTGTATGGGTCATTTTGGTCATATTGAACTCGCTAGACCTGTAATTCATGTAGGTTATGCCAAAAAAGTTTTAAAAGTATTAAGATCAATATGTCCTGAATGTTCTCGTTTAATGCTTACTGAAGAAGAAAAAGAAAAATTTAGACAGGAGCAAGTAAAACATCGTAAAATTTTCTTTGAAGGGGACGAAGATGCAGCAAAAATTGTATTCAAACGAGCCAGAAAATCAAAAAATTGTCCTTATTGTGGTGCAAAGAAAAAGAAAATAATAATAGAAAAACCCACAACTTTTTATGAAGAAGAAGAAGGTAAAGGTTCTCGAAGAATAACACCTATTGAGATTTTGGAACGTCTTAAAAAGATGAATGATGTTGATCTTCGGATCCTTGGTATTTCTCCCGAAAATGCTCGTTTAGAATGGGTCGTATTTACTGTATTGCCGATTCCCCCTGTATGTGCAAGACCCTCAATTACCTTAGATAGTGGTATTAGATCTGAGGACGATTTAACTCATAAACTTGTAGATGTTATAAGAATTAATCAAAGATTAAGAGAAAATATAGATGCGGGTGCCCCTCATCTAATAGTTGAAGACCTTTGGGAATTATTACAATATCATATTACAACTTATTTCGATAATCAAGTTTCTGGTATTCCTCCCGCCAGACATCGTTCTGGTAGAGCTCTTAGAACCTTGACTCAAAGGCTCAAGGGAAAAGAAGGAAGATTTAGAAGTAACTTGAGTGGTAAAAGAGTTGATTTTTCCGCTCGAAGTGTAATCTCACCAAATCCATACATTAGTATTAATGAGGTTGGAGTCCCCATTGAAATTGCTAAAATTCTCACGATACCTACAAACGTTAATGATTGGAATATTGAAGAAATGAAACAAATGGTCTTAAATGGTCCTTTTAGACACCCAGGTGCGAATTATATTATAAGAAATGATCGTAGAAGAATTGATCTTCGATATGTTAAAAATCGGAAAATTATTGCTGATATGTTAGCACCTGGTTTTACTATTGAACGTCACCTTAATGATGGAGATTTGGTTTTATTCAATCGACAACCTTCACTTCATAGAATGAGTATAATGGCTCATGAAGTAAAGATTATGGAAGGAAGAACATTTCGTTTAAATTTAACTGTTTGTCCACCTTATAACGCGGATTTCGATGGTGACGAGATGAATTTGCATGTACCTCAAAGTGAAGAAGCTCGAACAGAAGCAGAACTCCTTCTTAAAGTTCAAGAACATATTTTATCTCCGCGATTCGGAGGTCCTATCCTAGGCGGTATTCAAGATTTTATTTCAAGTGTATTTCAATTTACAAGCAAGGATTCACTATATAATAAAAAAGACACTTTAAAATTATTATACACAGGTGATGTGTATAAAAATAATCCTAATTTTAATTTTGACCAAATGAAACCAGTAAAAACAGATCCAGAACCGCTTTATTCAGGAAAAGATATTTTTAGTACTTTATTTCCAGATGATCTAAATATTAAAGTGAAATCCAAATTTTGTAAAAAATGTGAAGTATGTGAAGAAGAAGATTGTCCTTATGATGCCTATGTAGTAATTAGAAATGGACATTTAATAACAGGAACTATAGATGAAAATTCTTTTGGAGCAATGCAATCCAATAGTATATTACAACGTATTATTAAAGATCATGGTAATGCATTAGGAAGGCAATTTTTAGACAGTGCAACGAAGATGTTATTGTATGTCATTCGACAGAATGGTATGACAATGGGATTAGATGAGGTTTATGTCCACGGACATGCATACGAAGAAATTCAAAAAATCTTAGAAGAGGCAAATCAAGAATCTCAAAAATTGATCAAAGCATTTAATGAAAATGATACCAAAATACTTAGAAGAGCTCCTGGACGTTCAATGAGAGAAACTTTAGAATTAAGAATCCGACAAGTATTAGCAGAAGCTAGAAATAAAGGAAATGAAACAGCAGCGGAATTTATCGGAGATGAAGCTCATTCTGTTATTATGACTAAATCTGGTGCTCGAGGAAATATACTAAATTTAGGACAAATGTCTGCACTTGTAGGTCAACAAGCAATTAGAGGAGAGAGAATTAATAGAGGATATAGTATGAGAACACTTCCTCATTTTAAAATCAATGATCTTTCACCTAAATCAAGGGGATTTGTTTCTTCCTCTTATAGAAATGGATTAAAACCAGAGGAGTTCTTCTTTCATGCTATGGGTGGGAGAGAAGGTTTAGTTGATACAGCTGTAAGAACATCTACTTCTGGATATATGCAACGTCGTCTAGTAAATGCATTACAAGATATGGTTGTTGAAAATGATGGCACTGTAAGGAATTCAGATAAAAATATAATCCAATTTCGTTTTGGAGATGATGGAATTGATGCGATGCACACAGATCATGGTGCTGCGGTGAATTTAGATGTTTTATTATTAAAAGCTAAAGCTTTAGATGTTGAAGAAGTACGAGATGAGATTAAAAAGGACTCTAGTGCAGTAAAAACCACCCCTAAAAAAGAAAAGAAAATTTATAAAGAGCCTAAAGAAAAAGTTGATAAAAAACCAGAGAAAGTTGAAATTGATGAAAATACTCTTCAGAAAGAATTTGAAAAAGAAACAGGAAAAAACGCTATCTGGCGTGGTAAACCGACTAAAGCTTATTTAGATTGGAAAGAAGAAATATTAAGTTAATTAAAATATAATATATAAAAAGTAGATAATTATGGCTAAAGTTTCCCTAGAATTTTTAGATGATCAACTTGAAATATTAAAGCAAGATGGAATTCCTGAGGACTTAATTGAAAAAATAAGACAGAAAGTTAAAGATGAAGATTTAGAAAAAGAACAACTAGAGTATTTATTGAATAAAATATACATAAACTTTAATAATGCTATAGTAGAGACTTCAGAACCAGTAGGTACTGTTGCGGCACAATCAATTGGTGAACCAGGAACCCAAATGACATTACGTACATTTCATTATGCCGGGGTCGAAGAGTTTTCTGTTACTCAAGGTTTACCACGATTAATTGAGATTGTTGATGCACGTCGTTTTCCAAGTACACCGCAAATGTCTGTATATCTTGAGAAACCATATTCTGAATCTGAAGAAAAAGCAGTTGATGTTCATAATAGGATTGAACAAATTCGGATAGAGCAAATAACTCATGATGTAGATTTAGATTTTGTTAACTGGTATATAGTCATTAACTTAATTCCCGAAATTTGCGAAAGAAAGGGTATTGATATTAATGAGATCCCAGATATTCTAAAGCGATACAAGAAAAAAGGGACTATAAAACGTGAGGGAAATTCAATTATTATTGATCCTGGTATTGAAGACCTCCAAAGCCTACAAAAATTACGAGAAAAAATCCTTAAGAAAGTAGTTAAAGGGATTAGGGGTGTAAAACGTGGTTTATTAACTCCTTCTGATGAAGGTGAAGAATGGATGATTAAAACTGAAGGGACAAATATGCAAGGAGTAATTCAAATAGAAGGTGTTGATGTTACTAGAACTGTATCCAACCATATTCATGAAATAGAGAAACTTTATGGAATTGAAGCTGCACGACAAATGATAATCTTAGAATCTCAGAAAGTACTTGAACAACAAGGCTTAGATGTTGATTTAAGACATCTACTTATATTAGCAGATTTAATGTGTTATTCAGGTTCAATTCAATCGATTGGAAGACATGGTATTTCAGGTTCGAAATCAAGTGTGTTTGCACGGGCTGCCTTTGAAGTTACGGTCAACCAATTACTTGATGCTGGTCTCTATGGAGAAGAAGAACGTCTTTTAGGTATTCCTGAAAATGTAATTGTGGGTCAGATCAGTCCAATTGGAAGTGGGCGAGTTAATGTGATGTTTGATTTGGATGCTAATTTAGACTTACTGAAAAAGAAGAAAAATAAATAAAGTAAACCAAAAACTTTTAATTTAGATTATACAACTTAAATCCGCTAAAAAACATTAAAAAATAAAAACATATTATTCTTATTACTTATTATCTAGATACAGATTGAATATATCATGGCTCGGAAAAAAGATAAATCGGTCATTGAGAAGGTTGATCTAAGTAGGAAAAAAGTTAAGGAATTTGATGTAGATACAAACATTAAAGTAGCTTATAAAACAGGTAAAATTACATATGGAAAGAATCAAATTCTAAAGACTTTAAAAAGAGAAAATATTTATAAAATGCTTATTGTCAGTAATAATTGCCCGACAGAATTATTAAATCAATTAAATTATTATAATTCTCTTTTAAAAGATAAACTTTTTATCTATAAATACAGAGGCTCAAGTTGGGATTTAGGCTTAGCCTGTGCTAAACCATATATGATCTCTGTTATAGGTGTAATTGATTTTGGAGATTCAGATTTAATCTCTTTAAAAACTAAATAACCTCAAAAATAAAATAGTTAGATTTTTTCATGTTAAAAAAGAATATTAAAATTGATCGGGAAGCAATGGAACTAATCTCTTTATTTAACAACATCTCTGGTGCTATCATTAAAGATTGCCTAATATTTACATCTCCTGAGAATGGTTCTGACATCATAATCTTTTTAGTAAAAGAAGAAGATGTGGGAAAAGCCATAGGAAAAGCAGGTGAGCACGTTAAAGATTTAAAATCAAAACTGCAAAAAAAAATAGATGTTATTGCTTTCTCAGATAATCTAAACAATTTCATCCAAAATATCTTGCAAACAACTAAAAATTCAATTGTTGTTCAAAATATTGAAATAAAAGAAAATAGAAATCAAAAAAAGACCGTAATAATAACTGTTCGCCCTCAGGATCGCGGAAAAGCAATTGGGAAAGACGGATCGATGATAAGGAAAATTAAAACACTAGTTTTAAGGTATTTTGAAGTTGATAATGTTATTATCAACACAAAAAATGTCTAATTGTTCCCTAAAGTTATCCTTTTAAACAACGTTTAATTAATCTATTGAATAACTATCCAAAGTAATTTTAATGTCTTCTTTGAATCTATATAACCCACAAAATGCAATTAATCATATTCAAGCTTTAGCTTTCAAACGTTATGCTGGGAGTGATGGAGAAACTAAAACGATAAATTATATTTCAAAAGAATTGGAAAAAGATAATTTAAATTTCACTATTGAATCTTTTGAATGGACAAAAACATTCTCAAAATTAAAGAATCTCTTTTTCTTTGGTATTTTCATATTTCTTTTTCTCTGGGAGTTGTTTTTAATGGTCCCTGCTTTAACTTGGGTAAACTTACTTCTTGAAGGATTATTTACTGCAATTATCCTATTATCCGTGAAGTATGTTTTTGATCATTCTCGAATTCTTTTTCTTGGTAAAAAAAATTCATCAAAAAACATTGTGGCAACCATACAAGCAAAGGATTTATATCCAAAAAGACCAGTAATAATCTTTTCAGCGCATCATGATTCAGTCTCCTCATTATTTCCAGTTAAAATGGGAATGATATTACTTTTCTCTGGTGTATTTATGCTTTTATCTTTTTTCATTTTAAACACAATTCTAGCTATTTGGTCAATTTTGGCTACTTTTTCAATAGTATCCTTTGATTTTACTTTCTATCTAATTAGAAATATTAACTTTATCATTGGGATTGTGATTTTAATAGATCTTTTTATTAACTTTTTCAATATCAAACAAAACAAATCCGTAGGTTCAATAGATAATGCATCTGGAGTTGGAATCCTGATAGAATTAGCTAAATTAGTTAAAAAGAATCCTTTGGAAAAAACTGATGTAATTTTCTTATGGGCAGGGGCAGAAGAAATGGGTGTATGGGGTTCAAAGCAATATTGCTTAAATCATTTTGAAGAATTAAATCATGACTATAATTTAGATAAATCATATAATATTAATTTAGATATGATTGGTACATATATTGGATTAGAAGAAGAAACTGGGATTATAAAAAAAAAGAAATTTAACGAAAATCTGAACGATGTTTTAAAAGCATCTGATACTCAGCATAGAATTCCTCTTAAAAAAGAAAAAATCCCACTCGGTTCTGGAAGTGATTTCGTAGTTTTTAGGGGATTTGTAGAAAAGGCAGAAATTAAAGGATTCCAAATCGCTTCTATTTCATCAGCTAAAGATGCAAAATACATTCATTCCAAGAAAGATACACCTGAATTATGCTCTGCCGAAACGCTTAATGGGTGCATAGATATTTGCTATAATGCCATTAAAAGTCTTGATCTGAGGGTAGAATAACAAATATAAATATAGTCATAATTCATTTAATCCATAAATTTTAAGTTCTAAGATGTGTTTTTCATAATATAATATTAAAATTTTCTGTGGAAAAAATGCCTAAAGGATTATACGCAGCTAGAAAATTAAAAATTAATCGAAAGAAATATCGATGGTCAAAAACCAAATATAAACGAAGAAAACTCCAATTGAAAAAGAAAGTTGACCCACTTGAAGGAAGTCCTCAAGCTCTTGGAATTGTTCTTCAAAAAGTCGGACGAGAAAGTAAACAACCTAACTCTGCAATTCGTAAATGTGTACGAGTTCAATTAAAAAAGAATGGAAAAGGTGTTACAGCCTTTTTACCAGGAGATGGGGCGCTCAATTTCATAGAAGAACATGATAGAGTAACTATAGAAGGAATTGGAGGCGCAAAGGGACGATCTATTGGAGATCTTCCTGGTGTACGATATAAGGTTGTTAAAGTAAATGGTGTTAGCCTTGATGCTCTCTTAACAGGCAAAAAGGAAAAACCACTTCGGTGAGGCTGTTAATTATGAGTAAAACGAAGAAAGAAGTAAAATTATTTAATAAATGGACCTTCTCAGATATCGAAGTAAATGATGTTACGCTTAGAAATTATATTAACCTAAAACCTATTATTGTACCACATTCAGCAGGGAGACATGAACATAAGAGGTTCTGGAAAACATCTAAAGTTTCAATTATAGAACGATTTAATAATCGATTGTTATCACCAGGATTTATAGGTGGTAAAATTCGAGGACATAAAAGCTCGTATAATTCTGGTAAAAAAAGTAAACTTATTAAAAGTTTGAAAAATGCTTTTACTTTAATAGAACTTCTTACTGGAGAAAATCCTATTCAAATTTTAATAGATGCTATTGTTAATTCTGCACCTCGAGAAGAAACCACCAAAATCGCAATGGGGGGTATCAGTTATGCGTCAGCAGTGGATATCGCACCTCAGCGTCGAATTGATCTCGCTATCAAGTATCTTGTTCAAGCAATTGGTGCTAGAGCTCATGCAAATGAAAGACAATTTGAGGAGAATTTAGCACAGGAACTAATAATGGCTGCAAGAAACAGTCAGGAGTCAAGAGCTATCAAAAGAAAGGATGAAATCGAGAGAATCGCAGTTTCAGCTAGATAACTTTATGATACTTTACTTTAAATTCTCCCTCTCTAATAGTCTATACTTTTTCGACTAGGATTTTAAATTATTTGTTAGTACCTAATTTCCTTTGCTATAAAAAAAAGTTTATTGATTAGCACCGCATAATACACAGAATTTAGCCTCTGTATCAATTGGTGTATTGCAGTTTTTACATATTTTAATTTGACCTTCTGCTTTATACTTGGACTGTTTTCGGAAGGTTTGCACAATTTCAATATGTGCCAAATTTACTCCACATTTATGACAATATTTGGGATTTCCTTTAATTTTTTTTCCACAGGAAGGACAAGTTACAAGTATTTTTGAACCACATTCTTGACAATATTCCCATTTTTTTTGAAGTCTTTTTCCACATTTAGGACAAAATCTAACATCACCAGATGCATATTCTAACACAGTTGGAATAACAGCTAAAACCAATAAAGTTCCTACAGGAATCATCGGAATCCAATATTCAGTTGGCTCAAAAATGTTTCCAAATATTAAAGCGGTAAATACAATAAATGTAAGGCTAAATAGTGTCCAAAGTCCAATGAGACCCATTTTTAATTTACTTTCAGATTTTAAATCTAATACTGTAGCAGCAATAGCTAGGACGAATAAAATGCCAATTGGAATTGGAGGAATCCAAAGATCATAACTTGAAAAAACTTTTCCAATTACAAGCGCAAGCATTACTATAGTTACTATCCCAAAAATAATCCACAGGGCTATTGTCCCTACTTTTAATCTTTTTCTATATTCACTCATATTCATACTCATAAAATAATCACTATACAATTATTCATAAGATAATTCAATTCATTATCAAATACTAATGGTGTAGATATATTAAAAATATACATAGTCCAATTTTGAAAAATCAGATTTTTATGTAAAAATAAAAAAAAAGTTGGTTAATTATTTCTTAAGACTATAATCCAAGACTGTACCAATCACAGCAAAAATAAATACTGTACTTATAGACATATTTTGAAAGAAAAACTCAGTAGGTGGAATAATTGCTATATATAAGATTGTAACATAGAAAATATAGACTAAAAAGCATGTCCATAAAGATAAGGATACTGTACTAATTTGCTTTCTTAGAATCAAATAAATTATTGGGAAGATTCCAGCGTAAATAAGGATTAGCAACATTGGAAAAGGTATCCATTCAATAGGATAAGGTAGATTTACCGAAACGTACATGAAAAATACTACAATTGAAAAAATCAAAAAGAAATTGACATAATATAAAAATCGTCTAATCAAATTTTTATTTTGGTCAATTTTGTACCATAAAATACCAAAAGGTATAAATATTAACCAACCATAAAACAAGTAAAATATATCCCAGGGCGTAGAATAGACATCTATAAGATAATGCGTACCTCTCATTGCAAATACTATCCCATATCCAAGAATTTGCGTCAACAAGATATGATAGGTTGACTTTCCGATTAAAGAAATTGGTTTATGAAATATTTTATAAAATATCTTATAAAATATATCGCATTTCATCAACAGAGGTAAAGTGACCAATGTTAATAGCACTATAACTGCTGAATATGGAAATACTAAGAAATTATAATCACCTCTGATTAAAGGAACGTTCCCAATCCTTAATCTAAAGCCAAAGAATTGATAAGCAATAATATATACTAAACTTATTGGAAACAAAATCCAAATAAACAGGTTTCGTTTTGAGAAAGGTTTACGATTAAATGAAAACCAGAGCCCTAATCCAATTGCTGACATATAGAATGGAAAGCTTGTCATAACCAAACCAATTATAAAGACCTCACCGATAATATATGCTTCCTCCCAGGTAGTAATGTCACCGATAAAGAAGAATAAATATAATTGTAAGCTAATCTCTACGGTAAAACATAAAATAAGTGTTAAGATCTGTTTCTTTGTAAAAGCCCAGTATAGTAATGGAAATATTAGAATAGAACCAAAAATCACAGGAATAAACCAATTCCCAGGACCCCAAAATGGTAATATACCTGTAAATAATTGAATAAATCCATGACTAGGGTAGTATTGATTCCACCACATAGCTGTAATATTGAATTGATATATTATCAATCCGATTAAAGTCGAGAACGCATATAAAACTAAGAAAGGAACAATATAACGTAATATCTTACTTTTAAAGTATTTCCAAGAATACAATTCTTTTAATGTAGTTGCTCCGCTTCTCTGAAATGAAAGTCCCATATTGAATCCCATAATTATTAAGAATACTGGAATAGAAATTCTTTCCCATAAAGCGACACCTAAATCACTTTTTATTCCCCAAGCTACAACATGATCAAATATGACCAAGAAAATCATAGCAGCTTTCAAAAAATCTATTTGAAAGTAGTTTTTACTTATTCCTTCTAAATCTTCTTTTTCAGATTCAACTAATTCTAATTGAGTAATTTGCTTTTTAATCGCCACAATAAAACTCACTTTTTTGTAGATTTTTAATTTTTTTTATGTTCTTTATTTACATTACTTTTAATTTAACAATGAAGGAGTCCAATTTTTACATTCAAAATTAATCCTTAGATCAAAAAAATTTCTTATTTCAATGAGGTTCTAAATAAATCATTGAAAAAATAAATCTAAATTCGTTTGCTAATATAATTTTTTCTAATGCTAATTAAATTTTACTTTAAAGTTAAATCTCTTAGCT
>JBHLNK010000150.1:0-4932 GCA_048941625.1 Promethearchaeota archaeon
GTTTCAAAGCGGATTTAATTATTTTTTCAACATCTAACTTATCTCCAGCCATTTTATATGCATGTAATACTTCTTGGAGTGCACCAATTTTACTTGATGTGGAAAATATTAATCTAGATTCAATTCGTATTATTTATGATTATAATTATTTACTCAAACCTGATTATCATAATTGGTATGATTCAATATTTGGTACGAGTGTTTCATATGAAAATATCGCATATAATCTTAAAGGAGAATCAGATTACAATGTTGTACAATATTATCATGAAACTTTTACAGTTTTTACGAACATTTCAGAATATACTCATATATTTGATATTGGAGACCTTTCATTTGAAAATGATTTTATTAATCTGAGTATATGCAAGGTAGTTGGACTTAGTCCCACTTTAAATGAGGAAATTTTGACAAATAATGATGATTTTATAATCATATTGAATAAGACAACTAATAAGTTAACTATTACAGATTCAAATACCAATGACGGTCTTTTGGATGTTTTTGATCAAATTACAGTTATACTGAATTTTTCATATGGACCCATTTCAAGCTATACTGAAATTTACTTATCAAGTGAGTTTAATCAAACTTATCTATCAGATTCTGAGGAAACATTCTATAATTATATTGATATTGATTATCAATACACAGCAACGACAGGAGTTCTACTAGCAGAAAGTTCTGGCCATATTTGTAGTGATATAACATCGTTTAAACCAATTAGCTATTCCAGAAATCCTGATATGGTTAATGAGTATAATGAATTAATTGGTTATGGCTCAGAGAATTTTGATAATTTTGAGATTTATTATGATGACACTTCTATCCTCTATGTAGCTGATATTGATATGGATGGAGATCCTGATTATAAATTAACTATTGATGTAGACAATGATGGTAAAATAGATATTATAAAATATGGTATTGATGATCCCCAAGGTTCAGGTGAAATTTATTGGCATACAATTATACAGGATTTTGAGAATAGTCAAATTACGATTGGTAATACACTTGAAGAAGAGAGAAGAACAGAGTGGTTTGATATTGATGATAAAATATTTGCGCATTTTGACTTCAATATTGGAAAGCTATTATTGTATGTCCTTTGTTTACCTTTATTACCTTTCTATATTACAAAGATGATGCTTCCTGATGTTGACTATTGGGCACAAAAATCAACTCAAAACTTAATTGAAAAGGAAGAACACACTAAGAACGCTTATTATAGCGTCAAGGTGGATAATGATAGAGATGGATTACCGGATACACAATTCGATTATCAGAAGACTGAAATTGATATTTATTATGAAATAACAGAATATAGAAAGACTATTCTAGCTGCAAAAACTCAAAATATCTTTACCTTTTTAGGAGAATATATTGCACGAAGCTTTGTATCCTTATTCACAGGATCATATGAAGATTTTGTCTTTAACGGAGAATTAACGGAGGAAAACTTAGAATCAAAAGATTTTAGTACCTGTAATTGGTACGTACGCGTTAACGCTCCAGTATTAACAGCTACATATCGTAAATTCACAGAAAATATCACTACTTCATGGAATGATTCATTTGAGTATTCCACATTAGCTATCATTGATTTTGATGAATCAGGTGATATTGAAGAACAAAGAATCTATACAGATGATTTTGATTTTTATGAAATTGATCAAGTAGAAGATTTCTTTTCTGATTTATCAGCTGAGCATTCAATTACCAATGTTGATACTGGTCAACAATCTACTGTATCTTTTGATCCAAGTCTACCATTTACGCATTTTGAAAATCTTACATGGAAAGGTAAGGCATGGGGACTAGATAATGTACCCATAAAATACGATTCCTTGCAGGTAGTAGGTGAAGATTATCAATACACTTCCAATGCATTTGAAAAAACTATTATTCTCAGAATTCCTAATCGATATTCTCTTTATGATGATTTTGGAAAAACATCAAGATCACAAAGAGAAAATAAAGGATGGGTTGAATTTGAGGTTACAGGAATTTTAATTAAACCTCCCAAAGGAAGAGTATATTATACTTCTGATGCGGAAGCTTTTATTAAAGGGAAAGCAAAAACTCGAGGATATTACTTCTATGTAGACAGTGATGCTAATGGTTTTTATGAGACAGTTTATATTTTAAGCGATAAATATTTAAGACCTGATTCTGAAACAGGACTTATGCGATACAACGTAATGTCAATAGGACTTAATTATGATGGTCTTCATGATTTTGCTCCCTATGAAAAATTAAACCAAAAAGAATCTACAGTTTCTGATTTAGATAACTTAGCTCATGAATCTACTATGTTCGGCACAGATTGGATATACAACTTTGGGAATCTACGTAATTGTGAATTATTATGGGAACAAATATCTCCATTGGAGGAAATGGGTTTAAAACCAAAGGATCAGATATTTGAGATTTATAAGCTTGTTGAGACAAGTGAGCAAAATAGTAAATTCTCAACACTATTTTATGAAGTACGACATGAAGCATATTCCCGAGCGTGGGCACAATACAGAACTCAACTTATCGGAGATATTGTAGAACAAGTATTTATGTCTGTAACTGCAGGAATTTTAAGCGCAGTTGTTTATACTTATGTGTTGTGTTTAACTTGGTGGACTTTCACAGATATTTGGGCAAGAATAGCTTCCACGTTAACATATTTCCTTACATATACATTGATGACCAAATTCTCAATCGATAGGAAGCTTCATGAAGCGCAAGCTATTGATCGATCTCAGACGTTCTATGCAATTTCAGCACAGAAGAAAGGACCTACATCCCTTAATGATAAAGCTATTGATGATAGAATTCTCCAAGATTCTATGATAGCTGCTCTTATTGGGCATCCTGGAGGTTATTATACAACTGTTAGTGGAGGAGAATCGGGTGATCAGTATCAAGCTGATGTTTTGGTAAGTCCTCAGAATTATGCTCGTATAAGTAATGCTTTTGGAGGATTTTTAGAATTATTGTGGGATAACTTATGGAATATGGGAGAATCAGATCCTGACAGATTTTGGGCACTTGATTTCGATGATTTAAATCTAAATTTTCTCTTACATACAAGTGAATTACCTTCATATAATCAAAGATTATATTATAGATATGTCAATACTGACAGTACTTTTAATATTTACAACTGGTATTGGGCTAATACTTTAGGTTACCTTGAAACAAGAGTAAGAGGTGCCTCAGATAATGAACTTAATGCCATCCGTCCTACATGTATAGATGGTAGACCTACATACGAGTTCATTAATCGTGAGCAATATGAAACAGTATTACCTCAACAGGTTCTATACAGACCAATTGTACTGAGCGAAGAACGATATAATGAACTACAGCCTGCTTTAGGTCATATGATTATAACAACTCAGTGCAAAGAATATGGAAATACTAAAGGAATTGATCCATACAACATGATGAGTATTGAGCTTCAAGAAGGATACAAAGCTAAAATTCCCATAAATAGTGATAGTTTCTATTACCCAATCCACTCCATCTCCATTGATGTGGTAAAAGAACATAAGAAATTTTTCTATTCATATGAATTAAGCTACTTAGCTCAGAGTATTATTCTGAATGAATCATATTATATCCTTGAGTCAGGCAATCTTTACTTTACAAAATCAATAGAAGATATTATTTCAGAATCATACCCAGAACTAAATGATACCTTAACTCAAGTTTGGAATCAAGAATCTTTCGATTCTATTGTTTATTATAACATCCATGTGTATTTTGATGTTTTTATCCCAGATACTACTGAGGAAACTCATAATTTAGCATTAGCACAAGCTACTATGTATACTATCATGGACTACTTTAATCAATATACTTATGCTGAAACTACAGCTAATATGATATCTGAGATAGCTTACACTGAAACAATCACATTTTGGTCAACATTAATAAGTGCTCCCTTAGTATTTTTTGGCTCTTGGGCGGTTAAAGGAACTGAAATCTTTTTTGCATCAGCAGGTTCATCGCTAACAAAAATGATTATAGGATTATTGATGAGCCCTATTGAGGAAGTGTTTGAAGAAATTATAAAGGATGCTTTAATTGAGGCATTGTGTGAAAATCTTCTTTCATTTATTCCATGGGCTACAGATGATATGGCATTTTGGTTATCAACCTTAGCAACATCTGGCAGAGAGGCAGCCAGTTCTTTAGGAAAGTTAGCAACGGGTAATATGGAATCCAACCTTGAAGTCTCTCTTGTTATGGCTAAATCTTCAGGAGATATTGAGATCATAAATCAGGTCAACCAAGAGATTCAACAGAAAAAAGCCGCAGATTTAAAGAAGAAACAAGATACTAAGACCTGGCAGAATGTATTGAGTAGCAATTTGTTCAAAGGAATTATAATGCTTGGTCCTTCATTATTTTTCGGTCCTTTAAGCTTCCCGACATTATCCAGTCTTAAGAATATTTTGAAAGGAACCATCCAACTACCAAAACTCTATGCAAAGCAAAAGACTATACAACAAATTAGAAGTAAGGCTGAATTTGCGAATAAAATCAATGATATTCCATCAAGATTAGAAAATAATGAGATGGTAGATGATACAAAAAAGCCAGCAGAAATTGATAAAGAAGCACTAAAAGATTTATACAAAGAGCTACAACGAGGGTCCGAAACTGACACTATCACAGATTTAGATGCTCCTTTAACCATTAATACTGCTCCCATAATTAATCCTGATCCACGAATAGAAACGAATTATATTACTAAAAAATTCAAAGGTATTTTTAGTAAATTCATCAAAAAAATGGCATCATTTACTACATTAGATCTTGAGAAAGGTGAAATTCAATCCACTGAGCAGCATGAAGATACAAAAAGAATTGATTCTACATCATATGAAACTAGAGCTACAATTTGTAATACAGAAGAAGCATTACTTTCTG
>JBHLNK010000068.1:0-21130 GCA_048941625.1 Promethearchaeota archaeon
TATTGATATATCCATGAGTTAAAACAATTGCACCACCATAGCTCCTGCCAAATAAGGATAAATTATTTTCTAAAAGCCTATAGGACTGCGTCTCCATTACCCAATTTATTACATCATGTATATCTGCAAAAATTTGTGGAGTTAATTTGTAAAGATCTAGTTTATTATATTCTTTTGCACTTTTTCCATGTCCTCGATAGTCATATGACAATATATAATATCCTACACTTGCGAACTTCTCACTAAAAGATTTTACAAATTCACTTCCTCTATGAGCTAGAAATCCATTCAAAATAATTATCCATGGAGCTTTTAATGGTGTTTTAGAAGTAGAGAAAACACTTCCTTTTAACTGAATGTTATCTAAGTTTAAGGGAATATCTATATTTTCAATTTTTAAATCCTTCATCATAAATCTAAATTATTTCAAATCTTTATATTTTTTAATGACATTTTTAAATACCTCAATTACTAGTTCAATATTTTGAATTTCATGAGGCGGAACTCCGTTTAAAGCTCTTATTAAATCAATTTTATTTAAATTTTCAATATAATCTATTGATTTTCCATAAATCAACATAGTTAATTCAGATCCTGCTGCTACCATAACCCCACATCCATCTGTTATAAAATTGGCTTTAATAATAATTTCATTCTCTATTTTTAGGTAAAGTCCAAAAAAGTAACCCATAATTCCATTATTTTTTTCTTCATATACAGTTATCTCTTCCTTTGGAGGTTTCCCCCAATTTATAGGATTATAAAATAAATTTACTATTTTCTTATTATGTTCTTTGATCTCTTTTTTAATGATTCTTTTTTGAAGTTTCCTAACTAATTTATCAAAATCTGGAACCATTTTTTATCAAGAAGCGATTATTTATGTTTCAAAACGTGGGATTCTAATTTAGCTGCATCATCTGGGCTTTTATTGTATTTCTTTACTATTTGAATTATTGATTTATTTAATTCATTATGTTCTTCTAGGCAAGCTGTCTCTTCTAAAAATTCCTTGCCATGCCGAATAGTTGCTGAATTTTCTGTGATTTTAATTAACTCAGAGGCTATTATCGCATTGAGATAAATTAAATCTGAAAGCATATTCTTTATATACATTAAAATTGATTTTTTTTCAGACATAATATTAAGAAGAGTATTAAAAATAAAAACTTCAAATATTAGGCTAAAACTAATTATTAATAAATTATTATTTTCTTTCTTTAATATAATTAAAATTTCATATAAATCTTTAGAATGGATTTTAAGGATTTTAAGGAAGGTTTAATTAGTTCATCTTTAATTTTATTTATATTTTCATTCACACTTCTTATTATTCTTCTGTTTCTAAAATCCTCGATTAATTTATCTAATGATCAAAGAACTTTTTTAACAATTATAAGTTCACTAAATCTTTTTATTTCAATTCTATATTTTTTAAGTGCCTTAGGGTTAGAAAATATTTTCAAACTTGAAAATAAAAATGTAATAAAATTTGGAAAGAAAGTTGGAGTAATTACAATTATTTATACGCCTCATCTTATTATCCTTACAATTTTCGTTATTTCAATACATTTACATTCTACGGTATTCTTTATAATTATTCTTATTATTCTTATTGAATCTATTCTAATAATACTAGTGTTTAAAGAAGTATATGACCTTGTTTTAATGGAAGATTCAAGAAGAAATTTTGAAATTGAAGCTAATCGCAAGAAATATATTGAAAAAGAAAAAATTAATTCTTTATGAAAATTAAACTAAAATTTGAACAATCAAAGCACTATTTCTTAGCTAATTTTTCTATTGCAGAATCAATCATTTTTAATTTAGTTGAATATTTTTCCATGAGACTCGCAAATTTTTCAACTTCTATCTCATCGTTTTCTTTTAATGATTTAAGTTCACTTATAGTTCTTACTACGCCTGCCTTTTTATCAATTAACTTTTCTTTTTTACTGTATGGTATTTTTTCTTCTAATTTTTTCTTTTGGTAAGATTTAAATCGTTTAATGTTCAAATCTTTTGGGACGAATTTGGTAAGATAAATTATACTCTTTGGGACAAAAGGAGCTAGATTCTCAGGAATTATAATTATTGGTTCAGGATCTTGTATCTTTTTAATTTCATCATAATCTAATTCTTCCAATTCATCTTCTTTTAAATTATCATTCACAATTGCTAAATTTGATTTGATACTTTCTTTTTCTTCATTTGTAAGTGATAATGTATTTAACATATTATCCCATATATCTCTAGCTTTAATATAATACCAATAAGCTTTTTGCTGTAATTTTTTTACTTTCTCCTGATTAATTGGAGTAATTGAAGATTCTAAGGAAGCAAGAGCTTTAAGATTGCAAGATTTGCCCATATCATAATGGAACTGAGCTCTAATCTGTTGCTTCTTTTTCTCTTCATGCTTTTTTAGATAAAATAATCGCTTTGACATTAAACTAAGCCCTGCATAAAGTTTTGATGAAAAGTAAATATTATTATTACTTTCTTCTCGTAATGCAGCAATACTTTGAGCAATTATCCTTGATTCTTCTGAATTTAATTCTAAATTTTCTGATGTAAGAGTTTCACCTTTATCTTCTTGATAAACTGCTGCAGCGCTAAAATATGCGGCAGTTTTATAAATTTTGCTACACTCTGTCATTGCAATAATTGCGTTGTCCCATTCTTCCTCTTCCTCATACTTTTCAGATAGTTGAGAATAAGCCTTTGACATTACCCATAAAACACGAGCACATTCAAACATAATATCATTAATTTGAATTTCTTTTTTTAAATCTGGGTCATTAAAATCAGGAGTAATGTCTAAATCATTCAGAATATTTTTATGAGTATCATTTTGGTAATTTATATTTAATATTTTAGTATATTCTAATATTAAATTTAAATCATCTAAGCTAAATTGCTCATCTTCTTTTTCTAAAGCATCTTCTAAATGCTTTATTTTGAAGTGCAGATATCTTATTCTCTGCATTAATTCGTCTGTAAAAAAAGTCATATTAAAATCCTAAACGTTTTTATTAAAGTTAGTTAAATTAAATAATTTAATCATCATTTTAAAACTAATCTATTAGAAGCATTCGAGAAATGAATTATCTTTAAAAATCACGATATTTTGAATTTAATTTAGATATGAGTAAAAATAGAATTTTTATCATTGAATTTGTCTCTGGTGGTGGTTTTAACCAAAATGATATACCAAATTCTCTTTTTTGCGAAGGATTTGCAATGTTGAGATCAATTATTGCAGATTTTAAATTATTAGATTTTGAGATTTTAACTATGCTTGATAATCGAGTTTTGTTTCTATCTCAATTTTTAGATGCTGATATTATACATAAAATTGATAGTAAAGACAATTTCTTCGATATATTTAAAAAATTAATAAATTTGAGTAAATTTGTTTTCATAATTGCTCCTGAAAGTTCAAAAATTTTATATAATTTGACTAAAATAGCTGAAAGTTATAATGTCACTATTTTAAGCACAAATCTGAGAGCAATTAAATATGGAACTTCAAAAATGTTAACTTTTAAGCTATTTGAAAAAAGAAAAATTACCACTCCTAAAACTTATAAAATTCCACATAAAAATACAATTCTAGATAAGAATTTTATTATAAGAAAATTTCAAGAATTGAAATGTCCAATTGTGATTAAACCTGTAGATGGGGTTGGTGCAGAACTAATTCATTATTTTAAAGAAGAGGCGCAAATTTTAAGCTATTTTGAAAAATTGAATAATTTAAATACTTTCAATAGGGAATATATACTTCAAGAATTTATTGAAGGTAAGGATTTAAGTATTTCATTAATTGGAACTTCTAATATTAGTAAAATTCCATTAATATTATCAATAAATTTTCAAGATATAAATATTAAAGATAATATATCTGAGTATTTAGGAGGTTATACTCCTGTAGAAGGTTATAGAGAAAAAGTTGATGAAATATCGAAAGTACTTAAAAAAATAAAATCTCTCAAATTTCAAGGATATTATGGAATAGATTTCATAGAAAATCATCAAAAATCTATCTATTTTATCGAAATTAATCCAAGATTAACGACATCATATATAGGATTGAAAAATATAATTAAATCTAATTGTGCTGAATTAATTCTTAACTCTAAACTAAATTTAATTAAAGATCCTGAAATTGAAATCCAAGATTACTCATATTTTACTAGAATTGATTTTTATTACAATGATAATGAAGAATTAGACCTCTGTCATGAAGAACTAATTCCTAGGTTAATAAAGGAAATCCCTGAGCTTATCACTCCGCCCATCTCACTTAGTCAATCAAATAATTTTTCTATTTTTATAGCAACTAAAACAAACACCCTAAGTTCATCAAAGTTGAGATTATCTGAGATTATTCAATTAATACAAAGGTTAAATTTCACACTTATTAAACCAACAGGAATAAAATTATCGTGAAACCTCCATAGTGAAGTAGTAAGGAAATAATTAAACTAATTTCAAATTTAAATTCTTTTTTCACGCATAAACTATATGATAACAACCAAAGAGCCCAAACTTGAAAAAAAATCAAGAATATTTTATCAATTAAATTTATAACATTAAAACTTAGTAGATCAAAGAAGCTTAAGATTAAATGAAGGACCAGATAAAAGATCATGGGATATAGAATGATCGCAAAAGAAATTAGGAAATTGATAGTATTTTCATTCTTATTATAAAATAATCGAGAAATACCTTCTATTATAGCAAAAAATATAAGGAAATTTACAATAAAACTAGAACTGATTAAAATTTGAAAAAATAAGCTAATACTATTTTGATCAACTTCAATAAAAAACAATAGAAAGGAATAAAAACCATTCAGTCCACAAAGAACTGCTCCAGCTATTAATATTACAATTGATATAATAAAACTATACTTCTTATCTTTTTTTTCAAATTGTATAAATCTTTTTGATGTAATCCACATAAGTTTACGTAAAATTGGAGATTTGAACTCCCTATGTGCAAAATCAGGAGTTTTAATCGTATCAATATTATTTTTTAACGAATTATATGCATAAATTCCTAATTCTTTCAAATAGTATTTTTTATCTTGCTTTTGTTCAACAAGTTCAGATAAAGTATCGAGATGATGATAAATTGTCCCTGTACTTACTCTGAGTTCTCTTTTAAGATTAGTAAATGTAGTATATTCATTATCTCCAATAATTTTTATGATTTTTCTTCGAATTTCATGACCTAAAGCATAATAATAACTGGATTCGATATCTTGTTCATTTGATTTATCCTCAACATCATTAGACTTATTAGAAATATTTAATTACCATCCAACCTTTTTTCTTTCGTCATTAATAAATTAAGAACATTAAATATTACTAAGAGAAATCCTATAATACCAATATAGAACCCGACCCCTGCATTAGAAATATATTGAATTTCTTGAATAATATAATCAATAAAAAATAATAACAAAAATCCTAACCCAATAAATGAAATTATAGCAGATTTCACTTTTAACTCGATTTTATAAATTGCTAGTGTCCCAGCTATTAAGCATATTACTCCACTCATTAAAGGAAATAGAAACAAAAATGAATCTTCAAGTGCAACCTCACTTGTTATTATATATAACTCAATTAAATTATATTCAGAAAACCATTGTAAAAATTCAGATAAAATTAATAAAATAGGACCGAGTAAACCAAGTAAATGTAAGTTTATATACTTTTTAATTTCCATTAATATTCAAGCTAATTTTTTGATTAAAATCCAAAAATTATAAAAATTCAAAAATTATAATATTAAAATAAATTTTGAAAATATTAATTTATTTTTTAGAGTTTAATTAGAAATCGAATATAAATGATTTGAAACGAGATGTCTTCCCAAAATACCACTGAAATTGAAACAGAATCACCTCCTTTGTTTAATTATTTGCAGCAGGAAATTCCACTAGAAGATATTAGAGATTATGCTTCACTAAGAAGAATTCAATCGATAGATTTCCTGAAGGGTTTTGCAATAATATTTGTTATTTTAGCTCATACTGCGCAATATTGGCTTGATCCTAACTCAAGATACCTATATGGCCTTCTTTATGCCTTATTGGATATTCTAGGGCCATCGTTGTTTGTATTTCTTTCAGCTTTAAGTGTTATTTTTAGTATCAAAAGAAAGGAAGGTGTTATTCACCCAAAAATTATCCGAAACCGAATTCTAACACGAGGAATAGTAATGGTTGTTATAGGAATGCTTACTAATTTAGTAGGGATTAATGAAACTACTGGAGAAGTTATTGTAATTATCTTTGGGTGGAATATAATTACTTTTATTGGATTCTCTCAGATCTTTTCTTATTATATTTTAAAGCTAAAAAAAAAATGGCGTATAATTATTGGTTTAATTATAATCATCTTTTCACCTTTTTTGAGAGCGATTTTATTTGAAGGAAAAGAAGCTGGAAATATTATATTAAGCTTATTCCATTATATAATAACCTCTCCAACGCCTCATCTTACTCTTTTACCTTGGATTTCTATTTGTTTTATATCGACAATTTTTGGTGAATATATATTTGAAGCAATGAGTAAAGGAACAGATGATGCTTATATTGGCTTATTCCGTATTTTCATTGTTTGGGGTATCATTTTTATTAGTATAGGGATTTTTGCTCCGCTTCCTTCTTTTGGTTTTGCTCTTCAAACTCCAGAAACTATGATTGGAGGATTAGCAGAATATCCACATTTAGAATTATTGGGAATAGCTCAAACACAATTAGATATTCCCGGAATGCCTTTATTTTTAATAAGAGGAACAACTGCAAATATGTTTTACAATCAAGGAGCTGCTCTTACTATAATTGCAATATTCTTTCTGTATATTGATATTAAAAACAACAATAACCAATTTATAAATATGTTAATATATTACGGCAAGGTTTCGCTTAGTTTATTTTTGATCCATTTTTTATTTATGCCCCTTTTTTCCCAACAACTTAATATAGCTTTATTTTTGACAATTAGCCTTTCATATATAGGATTTTTAGGCATTTTAATGTATTTTTGGATGGAGTATGCGAAGGGAACTGGTTCCCCTGAATGGTTAATGGTTCAACTAGGACGCATTGGTCAGAAATCAGGTGAAGCAGTTAAGAAAACCACCAAAAAAATGTATGCAAAAATTAGAAAGAAAGAAAAAGTAAAAAAAATGGAAGATTTCATGAAAAAATTAAGTAAAGACAGTGAAGATCAATAATAATAGAAAAGCATAGAAATTTTAAGATTTGATATTATATGTATAAAACTAGAATTTTTTTTTTGATTGCATATATCACTAATCTTTTCTATCTAGTTTTAACTTTCATATTCTTTTACTTTTTAGACAGTCCTCTGATGAATATCAACGAAAATGATTATTTATCATTTTATTATGCAGGTCGGAATGTTATAATTGATTTACCTAATTTATACAATTCAACACTATCACCATTTCCTTTTAGATACTTACCCCTTTCAGCTTACTTTTTTACTCCTTTTTCCTTACTAGGATTGGAGCTAGGGTATTTTGTGTTTCAAGTCTTTAATTTTGTTTTAAACATTTTACTCTTATATCTAATTTTTAAAATCATTCAAATTTATAAAAATTTGAATCCTAACTCGAATGTCCCATTTATTTTGAATGACTTTAGAGATATTTTTAATAAATCTGAGAATGAATCGATTCTTCATAATTCTGCAATTTTTTTAATTGCATTAACACAATTTATGAATTATTTCTTAGGACAAATAAATATTATAGTATGTGTTTTTATTCTCTCTAGTCTTTTTTGTTTTCTAAAAGATAATATGAATTATGATATTTTAGGAGGATTATTATTAGGATTAGCTATTTTAATCAGACCCACGTTGATTCTGCTCGTACCTTTTATATTAGTTATAAGCTATAATCATGCTAGGAAGAAACTGGAATTAAATTTGAGAAAAACCTTTCTTAGAATGCTTGGATCTATAGTTCTTTTAGCTATCTCTGGATTTTATTTCTTAGTTTATCCACAAATGCTTTCAGATTTTATAGCAGTCAATCTTACCGGAGAATATACTTACGCTATAGACGGAGGTATTGAAATTAATCCTTCTTTCAGTTTAACAAGAATTATTTTAATCTTAATTGATTTCCTCCAAGTAGAAATAAATGGGTTTTTAATCTTTCTAATGATAGCTCTTCTATTCTTAGTTCCAATTTATATTCTTTATATACAGAATTCTTATGAAAATACTCACATTATTAATGGGTTCTTAACAGGAAATTTAGTTCTATTAATTGTTTATTTTGATTCATGGCCTCATCATCTTGTTGTTTTAACACCTTTCTTAATTTTTTTCATACTTTTCAACAAGCAATTTAAATATTTTAAAATGTTCAAATACCTCTATTATCTAATTGCTTTTCTTATGGTCATTTTTTGGGGGATTTTTTATTTAACCTACACTTTTCTCCCCCTCAATATTGGAGGATTAGCGGTAGTGATTTTATTATATTTCATCTTGATTCTATATTATAAAAATTTAAAAAAATAAAATTTAAACATCGGTCTATTGATTTTTTCAAGATTCATGCTTTTTATGTGCAAAACGAACAAATTTTTATGATAACAAAAAGATTTTAAATGTTCGATAATAATAAGATGTTAACTTAGGAAACTATGGGAGTAGAGTCAAGAATGTCAATCACAATTGAAAAAGAATTTAACAATGATATAATAAATCATAAATCAAAACGAATTGCATCAATAGACTTTGTCAAGGGTTTTGCAATAGTTTGGATAGTTTTAGCTCATGGCGCAATTAGTTGGTTTGATGCCGATTGGGTTTATGTATATGGATTAGTGTTTGCTTTTATGGATGTTCTTGGACCTTCATTATTTGTTTTTCTCTCTGCCCTCAGTGTGGTGTTTAGTTTTAAAAGAAAAATAGGAAAAATCCCACAAAAAGCAATTCGGAATGGTATCTTAACGAGAGGGGTGGTAATCATGATAATAGGGGTACTCTTTAATCCAGTATCCTTAATGACTTCGGGTGTTTCTGTACCATTCCCTGCAAATTTATGGGGTTGGAATATATTAATGTTTATTGGTTTCTCTCAAATTATTTCTTACTATGCAATTAAGCTCAATAAAATGGTTCGTGCAGTGTTGGGTGTAGCTGTTATATATTTTTCTCCTTGGATAAGGGATGTCCTCTACACTTATAAAGATGGAAATCCTCTTGTTTCTACTTTATATTTTATTGTAAGTTCACCACTCCCTCAAGTACCAATTTTACCATATTTAGCAGTTTGTTTCATGTCTACAATCTTTGGTGAGTTTCTGTATGAAGCAATGATAAAAAGTTCTAAAGAAGCGTATTACAAATTATTTAAAATATTTCTTTTCTATGGTGTTATTTTTGTTTTACTTGGTATTTTTTTAATTATACCACGAGGGGCTTTTCTAAATATTTGGGAAATGGGTCTAGCAAGATTAGTACCTGGAGATGTGAATGTCCCTGGTGAAATTGTAAGAATAGAATATTTACATATAGATTTATTGGAAATTGCCAACCAACAAGATTATGTTCAATTTGCTGGAATGCCGATATTTATGATAAGATGTACTGGACATAATATGTTTTATAATCTGGGAATTGCCTTTTTACTTATAGCAGTCTGTTTTTACATTATTGATATAAAGCGACATATTAATGATGTTGTAAAATTAGTATTATTTTACGGAAAAACCAGTCTCTCTCTTTTCTTGATTCAATATTTATTTCTACCATTATATAGTGGTCAATTTTCAATCATTTTTTATCCGATTGTCTTTTGCGGTTATTGTGGATTTCTGGGTTTACTTATGTATATATGGTTGAAGTATTTTAATGGAGTTGGGACACCTGAATGGATAATGGGTAAACTTGCAGGTATGGGAAAGAAGTAAATAATCGTGAAAATAGGATCTCATTTGGATTGTTTAAAAAAATAATTCAGCTATATTATAAAGATATAAATATTTAGAAAAGATATTTAGAAATAATAAGAAATGATTTAATATTCTTTAAAATTCATTAGAGCTAATTTATATTATAAAATATTAACTTAATTACCTTGTAAATAAATATTTTAGAAATCGATTTTATAAGAGGAAATTAAATATGAGTTCAGATTCTCAATACAAATTCAAAATTACTCTCTTTGGGCCAGGTGGAGTAGGTAAAACCTCTCTTTTATTACGTTATATTAAGGATTATTTTAGTGATGATTTGAAAAAAACAATTGGTAGTAATTTCCTTATAAAGGACGTAGAATTAGATGGAAAGAATGTTCGTTTACTTTTATGGGATATTGGTGGGCAACCACAATTTCATAAACTAAGAACTATATACTTCAAAGGAAGTAATGCTGCTCTTGGAGTTTTTGATTTATCATCTAGTCAAACACTTTTGAAGATTCCCGGTTGGGTAAGTTCTATTAAAAAAACAGTTAAAAAAACTATTCCAATGTTACTTTTAGGTAATAAAGTTGATTTAGAAAGAGATGTGGATAGGGAGGAAGCAGAGGATTTAGCAAAGCGGCTAAATTGTGAATATCTAGAGACATCAGCTAAAACTGGAGAAAATGTTGAAATTGCATTTGAAAAGATAGCAAAAGCATGTCTAGAAGATATTATTGAATAATAACGTAAAAAGATCAAGATAAATTCTATATTACACTATACTTTTTAAGCTCATTTTTAAGTTCTTCAATAGTTGTGTATTTAATTCCTATTATACCCAATTCTTTTGCAGACCGAATATTATTAAGTCCATCATCTATGTAAATTATCTGATTTGGTTTACACTTTGCTTTTTTAATAGCATATTCAAATATTTTAGGATTAGGCTTAATAAGATGGATTTCATGTGAAAGGATTAACTCATCGAAGTAAGATATAAAGTTCCATTGTTTCTTTAAAATATAATCCCAATGACTAGAATTTACATTAGAAAGAGCAATTAGTCTAACCCTTTTTGACTTACTTATACTTTTGATTAATTCAATAACTTCGATATTAATTCCAGAAATAATACTGTTGAAGGCTGTAAAAAATTCAGACTGATCCAACATACAAACTTGAAGTAGATCACACGCAAGTTTATAGAATTCATCATCACTCATGTTTCCCTGATGATATATGTCAGATTGTCTAAAAAATTCTAACATAATAGGTGTTTGTGGCTTATTTAAAGGAGATTGAGTAATTATTCTATTATAAAAATTTGAAAAATCTAAATCTACAACTACTCCTCCTAAATCAAAAATAATTGCTTTAATTTTCATTTAATTAAAAAAAGTTGTTTAAAATATTTATCTTCTAAAATATACTTTCGTCGAGAACCTTCTAAAAGGTATTGGTAATTTATATTTAGGAAAATTTCTAGTGTCTTCTTCAAGTAATTCCAATAATTTATCTAACTTAACATTATTTATTTGTTTCGAAGTTTGATTCTTTGGACCAGGTGATTCGCCTATTAGTCTCTTCCTAATAGAAATCGTTTGATTCTCCTGTTCTTTTTTTCCAATTATTATTGTATATGGTATCCATTCAATTTCTGATTGCCGAATTTTTTTTCCCACAGTTTCTTCTCTATCATCGAAATCTGCTCTGTATTTTTCACTATTGATAATGCTAAGTAATTTTTCAGCATAATCGTTTTGTTCATTAGAAACTGTTAATATACGTACTTGAATTGGTGATAACCAGGTTTTAAACCCAGGAACTAGTTTATCTTTATTACGAATAGCAGATTCGATTAATCCCCATAATACTCTTTCGACTGCACCGGTTGGAGAATTATGCAGTATAATGGGATACTTAATCTGACCATCATTATCTATAAATGAAATATTATATTTTTGTCGTTTTACTCCATCATTATCAGTCATAAATTCTAATGAACTTTCAACGTCAATTTGATTTGTAGCTAAGGTTGCACTCTTATTTTGAGCAGATAGAACATTTCTTTCAAATTTTAAAATGTAATAGTAGTATCTTTCTTCCCATAATTCTAGCAAGGCAGGATTTTGTTCTGATTTGATTAAATCTATTATCCACTTCTTATTTTCAGCATAAAATTCTTTAGTAGTTCTAAATATCACGTATGTTTTTACCCCTAAATCTTTTTCAAGATTTTTAATTAAAGTGTATTGTTTTTTAAACTCGTCTATAGATGATTCTAAATCACTACAAAGAGTGTGTAGATCAGGCATTATAAATCCTCGCAGTCTTCTTAAACCGGATAATTCCCCTTCTTGTTCTCTCCTGAAAGCATATTGTTCGTACTCATATGCTCTTAATGGAAGATATTCTGGTTTCAGATTCATTGAAGAAAATAAATCGAACAATAGAAAATCACTCGCATACCTTAATATATATCTATCTCTTCCAGATTCTACCCAATAGCTTCTGGCAGGGAATCGAGCAGTTTGTGCGGTTAACTTCTTATTTTTCACAGTATACATAACTGGTGTATCAATAAGGATCGCCCCGAAGTCTATTAATCGATCTTCTATAAAATTTTTTATTAAATTCTTCATAATGACTCCTTTAGTATACCACCTAAGATTTCCTGCATCAGTATTAGGTTCAAAATCGACTAGTTCAAAATCTTTCATCACTTTTATATGTGCAGGCTCTATCCCTTTATCCACTTTTCTAGATCCTAATTCTGATTTCAGAAAATGTTGGAAATCTTGCTCTTTAATTTCATTAGGAATTATTATATCATTATTATCATTTAAACTAATATCTATTTCCTTTCCTGAATTTGTAATGACCTTAAAGACGGAATTTTTTAACTGTTCTTCTGGTTTAATTGCTAGCTTAACATCTCTATACATTTCAGCTAATTCGTGGCCTAAGCAATTAATTTTAAATGATTTATACCAGCCAAATGGAGAGAATTTTGATTCAATACCTCTATCTTCTAAGATTTGAGCTATTTTTGGACAGACTTCTTTAGCATTTTGCTCATTACTGAGAAATTTACTTAAATGTGCCCATGGATATACTAGAACTTTATCAACACGATATTTATCTCGATCTTTGATAAGTTCAAAAAATTTTTTAGGTTTTGCCTTGATTGCACCTATCTCTATCTTCTTATTATGCTCTCGTATTTCTTCATTTTTTTTTCTGATTACTTCTGGAAAGTTAGTAATTTGTAATATTGCTGCTTCAATTTCATCAGCACCTTGTTTAGCAATTAAATCTGTGTCATATGTGTCCTGATCTTCTACAGAAACAAAACAAATAAGTATTAAGCCTTCCATCTTTATAAATTTCTCAGCAAAATCTTGTGGATTAGTCGTTGCTTCTTTGTTCTTGACCACTTCTACATCCTGAGAATGAATCAATAATATTTTCATAATTAATCCTTTAACTATTCCTTTTACCTACACCTTATAATAAATTCTAAATATTTTCTATTCCTTTGATTAATAATTATATAACGACTTCAAATTAATTATTATTTTATTATAGTTCTATTATTATGAATCTTAAAAAAGCTTTATCAGAAGTATCAGAGTTATTAGAGATATTGTATCATGATAGAGAAGAGATATTAAAATTATCTCGTAACATGATTAGGGATTGTAGTATTGCAATCAAAAATATTCATAGAAAAGAATTCAATAAGTTTCAAGATAGGTTAAACAAAATTACAAAAGAACATCAGGATTTACTAAATCTTGTAAACAAAAATCCTGGCATATTCTTTAAATATTTAAAAACGCCTGAACAGGAGTTTGTTGAATCAATTGTTTTTTATTCAATTATTAGTAATAAAGATATCCCCTCCCCTTTTGAATTAAACATAGATCCGTTAAACTTTCTTTTAGGTTTGGCAGATGTAGTTGGAGAATTAAGACGATATGCTTTGGATAATATTAGAAATTCTCAGATCGAGGATTTAAACAATATTCTAGAAAGAATGGAAGAGATATATACTTTTCTGTTCACAATAGATTACCCCTCAGGAGTTACTCAAGATTTAAGACATAAAGTTGATGTAGCAAGAAATATTATTGAAAAAACAAGAGGTGATATCTCTCTTGCGATTCAGATGGATGAACTTAAGAAATGTTTTGAAAGAAAAATGTAAGACTATTTTTATTTATCTAAAAAGAAAAGAGTGTACTTGACGATGAAAAAAGAAAAAAAGAAGATATTAGTTGCAGGAACATTTGATATCATTCACGCTGGACATATTTATCTTATTAACGAAGCTGCAAAGCTAGGTGATGTATATGTAGTTGTTGCTACTGATAAAAATCGTGAATTATTCTCAGGTAAGAGACCAATTTTATCTCAAGAACAACGAGTAGAAATAATAAAAAACTTAAAAAATGTGCGTGATGCTAGGCTTGGAAGGAATGATAATGATACTCTTAAGACTGTTGAAGAAATTAATCCAGATATGATTCTTTTGGGACCTGATCAAAAATATAGCATCGATACTATAAAAAAAGGGCTTAAACAAAGAGGTTTAAACCATATAGAGGTGAAAAGACTCCAAAAATATTATGAAAAATATGAATTGCATAGTTCAAGTTTAATAAAACGAAAAATTATTGAAAGTTATGAAAAAAATGTTAAATAAGAATTTATAATGGGAAATAAGAACAAAATTTCATCAGATAATTATGCAAATTGGTTTGCACTCTATCATCTCTGCCAAAAGATTGGAAATCAAAAAAATATCCATATAACTAGTATAGAGTTAAGCAATCTACTCAATATATCTCAACAAACTGCATCTAGAAGAATAAATAGTTTGGAGGAGATAGAATGGATCGAAAGGAAAATTATAGGGAAAGAACAGGTAATACGAATCACTAAGAAAGGTGCTGATGTAATGCTTAGTATGTACAAAAATTTGAAACAAATTTTAGAAGAGATTTTAATCGTTGGTATTGTTACTGAAGGAATGGGAGAAGGAGGTTATTATGTTAGGATTAAAGAGTACTTCGAACAATTTAAAAAAAAATTAGGATTTAAGCCCTTCTATGGTACTTTGAACCTACAATTAAGTGACCTTAACAAAGAACTATTAGAAGAAAACCTGAAGACTCGTATCCCTATCAGGATAATTGGTTTTGAAAAGGAAGAAGAAAAAGAAGATGGAAGTGTTACACGTAAATTTGGATCTGTAGATTGTTATAAATGTTTGGTATCTCGCTTAGATAATGTAAATAAAAAATTAAACGCAGCAATTTTAAAAATAAAAAGAACTCATCATAAAAAAAATATTGTAGAAATTCTTGCTGCTCCATATTTGAGAGATGAATTTAATCTCCAGGATGGTGATAGAATAAGAATAGAATTATGTAAGTCATAAAAAGTAATATATTATTTAATTTGTTTTTCATTAGTTTTTATGATTTTATAGAATCTATAAATTCTAAAGCTTAAAGTTGCTACAACTAAACATGTAAATATCAACAGGGCGATATTTATAAAATCGTAAAATATCTGAACAACTGATATAATAACAATATAAAATAACCTTTCTGATCTAGCCATTAGTCCAATATCATAATCTCCTTTAAAAAATACTTCTATGCGAGCCCTAGTGTAACTAATCATAATTGAACTAATAAATGAAATTAAAATAATTACTTTCATATCAATGAAACACCATAAAAATTCATTTTGCCTATTAATAAATAATCCTAAAAAGATGAAAAATTCTGAAAATCTATCCATAAAAGAATCAAAAAAACCGCCAAATTTTGTTGATTTACTAGATAAACGGGCAATAGCTCCATCACAACCGTCCATTATTCCAGTAATAAATACAAAAATAGAAAAGAGTAAAAAATTTTGAAATAAAGACAGTGTTAAGAAACTTAGAATTGAAAAACATAACATAAAAGAAGTTGCTAAATTTGGGGAAACCTTAATTTTAATTAATCCTTTTGCTATTAGAACTACTAATGGTTTGAAAATGTATCTTATTCGAAATTTTGAAGCCATAGTTTAGATTGTTTTATGGATTAAGTTAAAATATATTTTTCATTATAAAATAACATAGTTTTTTTAATTTGATTATTTTAAATATATAAATAGATAACAAATACAATAAAGAGATTGAGAAATCCTGAAATTACGTTTAATATTAAAGACACAGACGAGAAAAGGGAAAGATATCGCAATTAAATTTAATATTGCACCGAGTAAACATATTGGATTCATTAATTTTATAAATCTAGCTTTAAAACAAGCTTTACCAGTAGAATTATCTTTTGAAAAAGTTTCTAAGACGGGAGAGAAAGAAGAGAGTAAAATATTTGGACAATTTAAATTAGAAGGTAAAGTTGATTCTCAAATGTATGAACTAGAGGATGAAATCCAGAATGATGAACGAAAAAGAAAAAAGCTTCAACAAAAGAGAAAGCAACATTAGAATTATCTTCTTAATTTCCTACAATTATATCCACTAACTAATTTTTCTATAATCAAATTCCCAAGTCTTTTTTACATATAAGGAATCTGTTATTGTATCATATATTACTGCTCTTTCACTTAATCCCCCGGTATCTTCAGCTTCAAGTATTATATTATTAGCTAATAAATGTTCCTTTACAGCATCAATGTTTTCTTGATATGTCATATCATAATCTAAAAATAATTTTGCTCCTCCTACTATAAGTGCTGTAATATTAGCTTTTTTGGCACCATTGTATAATAAATTGTTATATAAATCTTTTACAGAAGTATCAGCAAAAGTATGAGGAAAAAGTAAATGATAACCTTGTTTTGAAGCAGTAGATGATGGTAATGATATATGTGACATTCCAAATATGTTATTAACTGGATCTTTAAGAATTAAAGCGATACCTGATCCTAATCCTTGAACAACAAATTTAGTAGCTTGTTCATTTCTATCGAAAGAATTGATTAAACCGTAATATCCCATCGGAATCTTTAATTCTTTATTATTATTGGGATTTTCTATACGATCCAAACGTTTCTCTTCATAATTATTAAGATCTTCTTTTTTTTTTTTCAACTCATTTGACATTCCATTCATCTGAGCTTCCCGTTGTACGACTTGCCTAGTATAATTGCCTACTTGTCTTATCTTACGTTCAAACTGTCTCTCCTTCTGTTCGATTAATCTTTCTCTCTGTTCTACATGCTTAGTTAGCCGTTCTAAAATTAAAATTCGATTCTTAAATTCCTCCTCTTGAATTTTGACTTCCTTAATTAATTCATTTACTTCTTTTCTTTTCTTTTCTATTTTTTTATATTTTTTATCTAAATAAGCAATTCTTTCTTCAATAAGCTTTTCTCGTTTTTCTAAATTTATCTCTCGTTGTTTGATGTCTTTTTCAATTTTATTTTTTAGAATTATTTGAGAATGATTTATGTCATTACTTATAATATCTTTTGGATGCTTGTATAGATTGCTAAAAGAATCCTTTTTAAAGCCATTATTAACTTCGATTCCAGTTATTCTAACTTCTGTTTCTAGAATCTCAATTTCATCAATCACATTTTCTATATGGGTTTGCTTCTTTTCAATTTCTTCTATAGGGATTCCTTCTTTCTTTATTTCTTTTTGGGCTTTCTGTACAGATGGTTCAATTTTTTGAATAGCTTTAACTTCAGGATTGTTGACTTCATTTTCACGCTTAGAAGCAAAGCTTTGGCTTTCTTTTTTACTGTTTCCAAATGGCTTGAATTGATTATAGATACTCTTTTTATACAATAAATCCTGAGAAATTAGATTTTTTATATAAAAACGATTTTTCATATTAATCGTTTCGAAACAACTATTTTTAATAGGAAGGGTTTCAGATCCTCCTAAAATTAATAATCCTCCATCGTAGAGTCGTGATTCGATAATTCTTAATAGTTTTTCTCGAGCATATTGATTTATGTAAATAAAAAAGTTTCGACAAAATATAATATCGTACTTAATATTTTTTTGATGACCTTTTATTATATCTTCTTGAATAAATTCCACTTTATTTTTAATTTCTTTTTCTAAGATAAATTTTGGGCCAATTTGAGTATTCTCTTTTGAGAAATAATTTTGTAAATATTCTTTTGGAGTCTCATGAACTGAATATTCTCCATAAATACCTTTTTTTGCAGTTCTAATTGCGGTTGGATCAATATCAGAAGCAATAATCTCAAAGTCAAAACCGTTATTTTTTTTTTTTTTTATTTCATTTAGAACAATTGCTATAGAATAGGGTTCATCTCCAGTTGCACAGGGAGCTGACCAAATTCGCATTTTTTTTTTATTGTATTTTGTATATAAATCAATAAATTTCTCAAAATTCTCATAAACTGAATAGTTCCTAAAAAAATAAGTATAATTAATTGTGAATTTATCTAAAAATAAATCGACTTCAACAGGATTTTCACGTATATAGTTAATGTAATCATTGTAGTAATTTAGATTTAAGTTTTTCATCCTAAAATCGATTCTTTTTTCAAGAAACTTCCTTTGATAGTGGTCAAACTTCAATCCTGTCGCATTCTTTAACTCTTCTATAAGAGCGTCTATAGATGAAGGTTTAATGGATGATGTGGAAATATTTTACACCAAAACGCCTGTTATTAAGATTTTTTACTCTATTGTAATAAAATTGTGCTTATATTAATATTCTCTGAAAGCGAATTTATTATGTTACGGTGTAACAAAACATTTAAAGCAATTTTTGTGGTAAAAAAATATTCTATTTATGTGGGTTTAAATTGTTGCTAATAATTCATAATATTTCTTTAATTGCTATAAAATCAGAAAAATTAATTTATTCTATACTACAATATAATTAAATATACTTAAACAAAAATCTCAATTTAGTGAAATAAATCCCATTTTGATAAGATTTTTACAAATGTTGTAAACCTGATTTTGTTTAACATTTAGTTGAGTAGATATCTGATTAATGGATTTTTTACCGTCTATCTCCTCATAAACTTTACAGGACGTATCTCCAGTTAGATAATATTTAGGGTTAATTTTTTTGGAAGTTGTGAAAATCGGAACATAATCAAAATATTCAGGATTTGAAACAGATATTTCTGATTCAGTATTTAATTCATTATCTTCATCATTTTGAGTTTCAAAACTTTTTATCCAATCAAATACCTTGGCATTATATTTATCTTCATTTATTTTATCTTCTATTTTAATTGTTTGCTCAATAATATCATTAAATGATTTAAAACTATCCAATCTTCCATTCCAGTTGATTATCTGAGATATATCAAAATTTTTTAGAAACAAATCAGAGATTTTTCTCAAAAACTTTTGTACCTCCATGTGATTTGAATTTTTGTCATAAGTAGCAAGGTATATTAAGTCTGGAATTTCTGGATCTTTTAGAAATGAAAGTTTTAAATTATTATTTGATAATTTTAATTCACTTATGGTTCCTAAATCTTCAAATGAATCTGAAAAAGAGTTCAGAGCAGAAAAAAACCCAGATACCATTATTAGATTATCTACTTCTGAAAACAAATTCTTAATATTAACTGAATTACTGAAACTCTTTGAAAGTAATGGTAATCCATCCTTAATTATTAAAACATCACAAATCATGTAACTCAGTACAAGAACTCTTTAATAGTTAAAAATGCTGTTAATATTTTTATCGGAATAATATAATCTACGAAATTAGGAAAAAAAAGAATTATAATACTTCAGTGATATCTGAATATTATAATTATTAAAGAAAACTGATCTAGATAAAGCCTTCCAATGGACTTTAACATGGTATTTTAGGGTGAGATTTATTTGAAGGCAGTGATATTATGTGCTGGTTTGGGAAACCGAATGAAACCATATACAGATAAATTTCAAAAATCTATGTTACCCCTACATGGAAAGCCACTTTTAATGTATATCTTGGAAGGTTTGATTTTTGCAGGACTTAAAGAATTTATTATAGTAGTAGGGTATAAAAAAGAGCAAATTATTAATTATTTCAAAAACGGAAGAAAGTGGAATATCGAAATAGAATACATAGAACAAAATCAATTAAATGGTACGGGAGGAGCTTTAATAGAATGTCAAAAACGGATCAAAAATAAACATTTTCTTTTAACTTGGGGAGACATTTTAGTTCCATATTCTGTATATAGAGAAATTCTTCACATATTCCAAAAAGAGTCTCATGATTTTATATTAGTTGCAAATTATACAAATGATCCCTATAAAGGTGCTGCAGTCTATATAGAAAATGATTTTTGCTCAGATATAATAGAAAAACCTTCAATAAATCAATCAAAATCCAATCTTAATAACTGTGGTATTTTTATTCTATCAAACGAGATTTTTGAAACCTTAAAAAATCTTAATCCTTCTTCTCGAGGGGAAATTGAATTAACTCAAGCATTAAGGTCTGGAATTATTAATAAAAAATGGAAAATAAGAATTATTATTATGAATAAAGGTCAATTTAGAGGAGATTTTGGAGATAAAAACACATATGAAAGATTAAGTAAGAATTCAAGTTGGTTATCAAAATTAAATAAGATTTAGGTTATTTAATGATAAAACAATTCATATGAATGCTTCTTTAAAGACTTCATAATTTACTTCAAACTTCACATAAAACTTCATAGTTTGTATATTAAAATTCTTCAAGATATCAAGAATATAAAAGCACTTTGACAAAAGCTTTATAACGAAAAACCAAATCTTTATGTCTAATAATATTTTAAAAAAAAGTCTTGAATTCAATAAGAAAAAACAGTAATATATAGAACTATAAGAGCGAGTAGTTATTCGCATTTTAAGAAACAGAATAGAAACGTTTTCAAGAAGATAATTTAGAGTAGTAATAAATTAGGAGGTAATATTTTTATGAGTATGTTAAAATATATCATAAGAAGATTAATCGCAATGATTCCCGTAATACTAGGGGTAATGACTTTAACATTTATTTTATCCAGACTGATGCCAGGCGATCCCGTTTTAGCATATCTACCTGAGGGAAAGCCCGATCCAGATCTGTATGAACAGATGAGACATATCCTTTGGCTTGATAGACCAATCATTTTACAGTATTTTAAATATTTAGGAGATTT
>JBHLNK010000069.1:0-20975 GCA_048941625.1 Promethearchaeota archaeon
TATGAGACACTCTGGAAAATAAACATTCCCTACATATTGAAATATTTCGATAATCTTAACTTTGCTTATGTTTCAAGATATTAGGAAAAGAAATAGGCTTTCTGCACAAATCTTATATTTCAAAATATTATGAATTATTTTGATTAAACAATTAAATACTTGGAAATTAATGAATTTGGGTCAAATCATCAAGAAATTTAAATTTTGGAAGGTCATTTAGATTATTCTAATTTTTACTTTTTTTTCTTCCTAAATTCAACCAAAAGGATAAATCTCGAACCTCCCATCTCATATTATAGGGTATTATGGTAGGATCAAACTCTTTCTCAATTTTGATAATATTACTTTTAGTAAAAATAACTTTTTCTTCTATAGCTTTTTTAACTTTATTTCTATTTGTTTTTTTCATTCTCATTTACTTTAATATCATATTTATTTAGAGGAAGATTTCGAGTTAAGAAATAAATAGAAACTAGAGTATTTTAACTTTAGGTAAGGCAATTTGAAGTGTTGTACGTTTTATTGCTATTAATAAATTTATAAATCTAAATCATGATTTTGTGAATTATTTATTTTAATACTAGTTAAATATTAAAATATAGACGAATTTATAATGATGGCAAAAGTTAAGATTGATTAGAAGAGAAAAGTAAGATGAGTTTAATAAAGTATATCCTCAGAAGATTAATCGCAATGATTCCTGTGGTTTTAGGAGTAGTGACTTTAACCTTTATCCTTTCAAGGATGATGCCAGGAGACCCAGTTTTAGCTTATCTACCAGTTGGTAAGCCAGATCCTGAATTATATGATAGAATGAGAAGTATTTTATGGTTAGATAGACCTATAATTTTACAATATTTTAAATATTTAGGAGATTTGTTTTCTGGTAATTGGGGCTTTTCAGTTTCTATAGCTCATGGAACAGAAGTATGGCCTTTAATTATGGAAAAATTACCTAGAACTGTTGATATTGCCATATTTTCTATTATAATCGCAGCATTTTTAGGAACAAAATCTGGAGTAATCTCAGCAACTCATAGAAATAAACCAAGAGACACATTAATAAGGGGTATGGCACTTATTGGAGTTTCAATTCCAGTATTCTACTTAGGCGTATTACTTCAATATTGGTTAGCTTATGTGGTAGGTTGGTTTCCAGCAACAGGATACAAAACTAGATCCTATACAAACCCTCCATTTGTAACTGGTTTTAGATGGATTGATGCTTTAATCTCAGGAGAATTATACTTTGTCACAGATTATTTTTATCATTTGATTCTACCAGTATTTTGTTTAGCATTTATAACTTTAGCAGGAATTACAAGGCAGAGTCGTTCTAGTATGTTGGAGGTGTTGGAGCAAGATTATATTAGGACAGCTAGAGCGAAGGGATGTCGAGAAAAAGATGTAATCAATGTCCATGCCCAAAGAAATTCATTAATTCCAACAGTAACAGTAATCGGATTAAATTTTGCAGGCTTATTATCAGGTGCCGTTCTTACAGAAACAACCTTCAATTTAAATGGAATAGGAAAGTTGATGATAGATGCAATAAGGGAATCCGAATATTGGATTTTAACTGCATTAGTTTTTGTTATTACTATCATTTTTGTTTCTATAAATCTGGCAATTGACGTCATCTATGCGCTTGTCGATCCGCGTATAAGATACTAATCTTATTTTTTAATATTAATATCTAGATTTAACTAGGAATTCTTCTTTTCATAGCCACAAACTTAAGTAGTACGGAATCATACTTAATTCCATCAAAGAAGGTCCAATTATATAAATAAGTCCAGCATTTTTAAGATTTCTGTCATTACTTATATAATTATAAACTATAAAGAAATCAAAAGCTAAAATATTTGTAATTGAACCAACACCTAATGCAATTCGTACAATAAGGTAATATGGATAAGCCAATATGCCCATTAATTCCAGTATAGAACCTAGGCCTGGAGTAGATAATTCAGGATCATAGAGACAAATTGAAGCCCAGGTAAAATATATAACCCAAAAAATGCCACAATACATTAAGAACTGTCCCATATTTTCTTTATGTTTTATTCCTATTAAAATGAAAATAAGACCCATAGTAAAAATATGTGGAATATAAAAGACAAAACTACGAACAATGCTATATTCAATATATAATATCTTCTCCATTTGAGTATATGGTGTAGATAGTGAGGTAACAGGGAAAATAAAAATTAAACTACCTAAAACCATATTAAAGATGCTAGTAATTTTTAAATATGAAAAGTATTGAAATTCTCTTTTATTATGTTCACTTGAAAGAAGAAGAAATACATTAAACGGAATGAAGTAAAGAGAAAATAGAATTGAAGGCAGACTAAACTCAATTGAGTTAAAAAACCAGTAGAAATTAATCGGAATTTTGGTTCACCGTTTTATTAATTAATTTTGTAAATAGGATTTCGACATAATTAATCCTTATTGTAAGATGGAAATTATTGTTAAATTTAATTAATTGCAACTTTTAAGTTAACCGAAGTGTTAATATTGATATATAACTTCAAAAATAAATATGAAATATCAAGAAATTTTAAAAATTCTCGCACCATGTGGACTTAATTGCGAAAAGTGTTTTGCAAATTCAGAAGGTAAAATAAGAAAATCTAGCCTAAAATTACAAAAAGAATTAGGTAATTTTGATATATATGCTGAAAGATTTTCCTCATTTCAACCATTATTTAAAAAATATCCTTCATTCAAATCATTGCTAAATTATTTTGCTACAGAGAATTGTCACGGTTGTAGAAAAGGATCTTGCTTATATCCAGACTGCGGTGTTAGAAATTGTTATCAAAGCAAAAAGATAGACTATTGTTTTCAGTGTGATGAGTTCCCCTGTGAAAAATCGAATTTTGATGACCATCTCAAGAAGAGATGGATTCAAATAAATCAAAGAATGAAGGAAATAGGTGTTGAATCTTATTACCAAGAAACTAAGGATTTTCCAAGATATTGACTCTAGATAAATTATGATCAGTAAAATATAAAAAGGGTGCAAATTTGCCTTTGGATGATAATGAATGAGGTAGGTTGATAAAAAATGAGTCTTTTAAGATACATTATAAGACGAATTTTCGCAATGATTCCTGTGATCCTAGGCGTTATGACTTTAACTTTCATTCTATCAAGGTTGATGCCAGGAGATCCTGTTTTAGCATATCTTCCATTAGGAAGGCCGGATCCAGAACTTTATGAAAGAATGAGATCAATGCTTTGGTTGGATCGTCCAATTATTATGCAGTATTTCAAGTATTTAGGAGATTTATTCTCTGGTAATTGGGGAGTTTCAGTTTCTATTGCTCATGGATCTAATGTCTGGGTATTGGTAACAGAAAGAATCCCTAGAACGGTTGATATTGCCTTGTTTTCTATTATAATCGCTGCGTTTTTAGGTACAAAAACTGGCTTAGTCTCAGCAACCAATAGAAATAAACCTAAAGATACTCTAATAAGAGGTTTTGCATTACTAGGTGTTTCAATTCCTGTTTTTTATTTAGGAGTACTTTTACAATATTGGTTAGCTTACATTGTACGTTGGTTTCCAGCAACGGGATATAAAACAAGGTACTATACAAACCCACCATTTGTCACTGGATTTAGAATAATTGATTCACTTTTTTCTGGACAATTTTACTTGATTACTGATTACTTATACCATTTAATACTTCCTGTGTTCTGCTTAAGTTTTATAACACTTGCAACGATCACTCGACAGAGTCGTTCTAATATGTTAGAAGTTTTAGAACAAGATTATATTAGAACAGCTAGAGCAAAAGGATGTCCAGAAAAGGATGTTATAAATATCCATGCGCAAAAGAATTCATTAATCCCTACCGTCACTGTTATAGGACTAAGTTTTGCTAGTTTATTATCAGGAGCAGTGCTTACAGAAACAACATTTAATTTAAATGGTCTAGGTAAATTGTTAATAGATTCAATTTATGGTGTAGATTATTGGGTTTTAAATGCATTGGTGTTTGTTATCACTATTTTCTTCGTAATAATAAATCTAGCGATTGATGTGATTTATGCAATTATTGATCCTAGAATAAGATATTAGGGAACTTATTTTTGACTTGGTTTTATTAATGCACCAATTGTGATAAAGATAATTCCTACTGGGATTAAGAAAAATAGACTAGGATTAATAATTACATAGAAAAATGAACTTGAAATTAATGAAATACGAAATAAACTCCCAAAAATAGAAAACCATTGAAAAAAGATACTACTAAAAATTAGAATTACCCCTATAAGGATAAACCAATAATCTCTTTTCTTTTTTGACCAAATTCCTCCGCAAATTATGAAACTAGTAGCAAATAAGTAATCAATAGCAATAACTATCAAGCCTAAGATAATCATTTCAGGTTCTCCTATTACACTATCATATCTATATTTCATAAAAATATAATTGGAATAATCTGATAATGGTAAAAGTATGATTATAGCTATTATATAAAGTAGAGTTCCAAGTAGAATCAAATTATTTCCTATATCTTTTTTTTCCATTAAAATTACTTATTTAGTATAATCATTGAAAATAAAAGAAAACCATTTTTTTAAATATTTCTTATCGGTTAAGGACAAATTTAAATTTTAAATAGGATAGTAGAAAAAGATTTGATTTGATAAATTCCTATCAAAAATCTAAAAAAAAAAGATCTAATATTTTAAATTAGGCTCATTATAATCATAAAAGCCACAATTTCTAATAATTATTTTTCTCTCTCCCTTTATTTTCATTATTAAAATCACCTCAATAGTAAATGATCAATACGTTCAATGTGATTTTTTAAATCTTCCATAAAGAAAAAAGAATCCAGAACTTTTTCATTTAAACATTTCTGCAGACTTTCTATATTATCTGAAATCATTCTGATTTCTTCCAAAAATAAATAATATTCTACTGACATCTTTTAATCACTCAATCTAGTTAATAGATAATTAATTTTTATTAAATGCTGATGAATTTCAAATAGATCATTATCAGCGAATTCATTCTTGAAAATATCTTTATAAGCAGGTACTCTCTCATTAAAAGGAATTTTTTCAGAACCATTATAAATATCCAGAGATTTTTTATTCTCTCCAACTTTTGAAAATGGGATTACAATATCAGCAATATTAAGTAAATTTTTATCAAAGGACATAATTTTTATATGGAAGAGCTTCGCTAAATAGTTTTAATATAGAAACTTTGAGCGAAGTTCGAATTAAAATAGAACTTTAAGATCGTTTGGTAAAAAAATAGTGAGAGTCTAAAGTTTATATACTACAAAGATCTCTTTGTTGCAAGCAAGTTGTTTTATGGATTAATATGACTCCAGAGGATTTATTGAAAAAAGAATGTGCTGATTGTGGAAAGTTAGTATCTTATTCAAAATTTCTAAATGATAATCCGAATTTTTCAGAAATCAGGGCTAAAGAGTTATGGAATGATCCTATGATTTCGATATTTTGTCCAGATTGCTATTTCAATCTTCCAGAAAAACCTTTCAAAGTCAAGAGGGGTTACTTTAATTATCAAGGCAAATTTCGAAAATAATAGAGATATTTGTATTGACAGATTAATTTGACATATAGCTTATATTCCAACACCTCATTTTAATCTTCTCTATCTTTAATAAGCAAAGTTTTTATTGATAATTCATGTATCAAAAGGGTATAAGCGATAAAATGGATTATTCCCAAAAATTTTTGAAAATGCTTCAATCTCTCCAAGTCACTTACAATAAGTTCCCAAAATTCATGATTGAAATTATGGCTGAAAACTATGATATTCCTTCTGAAGAAATCAAAAAGCTTATTATAAAATTCAGAAAAGAAGGAACTTTACTTATTTTAAAAGATGAAGGGTACACTTTTAAATTAAACAATAGATCTTAAATAGTAAATTTTCATATTTATTATTCAAAATACTTAACTATGAAAACAATAAAATCCTAAACTGGAGGTGTAAATTTTAAGTAAAAAAGTGGACTTAGGCTACATTGTTGGAATTCTTTTGTTTTCATACGGATTGTTTTCAGTATCTTATGTAGTTGTGATATTAATTATCAATATATCTGTACCTTTTGTAGGAATAAATCTTGGAAGTAAAGATATAAATTTTGATCTTGTTTTTGTTTTTCTTGGCATACTCTTAATTAGGAATAAGAAAAAATTTAACAATAAAAAGAGATATACTTAAAATTGTAAATTTTAATATTAGTCCTCTTTTTGACATATTTTACATTGAATTTATAATTCCTAATTATTATATGTTTATTAATAATTTCAAAATTTCATCAATGATAAATACATTACTGGTAAATTTTTTTAACCAATATCAAGAAAACGTTAAAGGAGTCATAGCTATTTTAGTTTTTGACAGAAAAGGACTAAATATTGTTGAAGAGATTAGCAATATTGAACTAAATAATCCCCAGACTGATATTAACTATGATACTATTAAAAAATTGATTGGAGATATTATTGCTAAGTTTAGTAAGAGTAATGATTTTTTGATTATAAAAGAATATGCTAAAAAAAAAATAACCTTCTGTTCACTAGGACCTAATTTTATTATAATAACAGTTGCAGAGAGACAAACTTCCGAAATTGAGTTAAAATTATATTCTATATATATTGCTGGTGAAATTGAAAAGTATAATGAAAAGACGAATTTAGAAGATCTTAATTTTAGGATCCCAGATATAATAAGATTATATACAAAAGTGAAAAATCTTAAAACCACTATTTCAAAACTATCAATAAAAGTAGTTATAACCGGGCAATATAATTCGGGAAAGACCTCATTAGTCTCTCGATTCTTAGAAAATAATTTTAAGAGTATTATGAATGATACTGTAGGATTTAAGGTTTATAAAAAGCTGCTAAATATTGATGATAAACTAGCAATGAATATGGCAATATGGGATACTGGAGGATTTTCAAGCCGAATTTCACCAATGAAAGAAAAGATCTTCAAATTTTCTGATGTAGTAATAGTAATTATTGATAAATTAAGCAGGAATATCTTAAAGAATATTAAAAAATGGTATAATGAAATTATTGATTCTCTTTCTTATGAAATTCCAGTTAATTTGGCTATTAATAAAAATGATCTTGAAGGAAGCTTACCCTTAGAGGAAATTAGGAATTTTGCTAAAGATTCTCATGTGGATTTATTTCTAGTGTCTGCAAAAACAGGAGAAAATGTTGAGAATTTGTTTTATGCGAGCATCTTTAGAGTTCTTAAAGCAAAAACTGAAATTGGTTCTAATGAATTAATCATTGAAGAAAATAGATATAAAGAACACTACTTAGTTACTTCGGAAAAAAATGCATTGAAAGACTTAGAGAAGTTAATATTAAATAAATTAAATCGAGAAGGAAAGTATTTTCAAGATCGAATTGAAGAAATTAGACATAAAGGAATTCCAATAATTTATAAAATTGATGAAATTTCATTCGGAATTAAAATTGAAGATGGAAATATTACAGAAATTGGTTTATTTAATTGTTTTTTAAATGCCCTACCTAATTCATTTTCTTCATTTAAATTTCTGAGAAGATTAGGATTACGTTGCAATAGGTTCGTCAAAATACCAGAGGTTATCTTTAAAATCAGATCGCTTGAGTGGTTGGATCTAGCTTTAATAGATTTAAAAACACTTCCAGAAACTATAGGAACTCTTAAGAATTTGAGAGTATTACATCTTGAGAATAATTCTTTAACATCCTTACCAAAATCGATTGGTCAACTTGAATATCTTGAACAACTTAATCTTAAAAATAATCCAATTAAAAACCTTCCAGAAGAAATTGGAGCTTTAAGGTCCTTACAAAAATTATGGTTAGAAGCGCCCAGCTTTTTCTACAAAGGAACTTTAAAAAAGTTACCGAGTACTTTTGGGAATTTAATAAATCTCCAGGAATTAGATTTTAGCTCATGTGAAATTGAAGACTTACCTAATTCATTTGGAAATTTAAAGTCATTAAGAGTGCTAGATTTATATGAAAATAATCTAAAATCGTTGCCTAAATCATTTGAAAATCTAAAATTTTTAGAAATTTTAAATTTGGACAATAATAAATTTACATTTCTTCCAGATTCTATCGGAGTTCTTCCTAATTTAAAACAAATCTTCATTTCTAAGAACCCATTAGAAAAAAAAGCTTCTGAAAAATTTAAAGCTCTCGCTTTAAAATCAAAAGGATTAAAATATGATAGATTAATGCAACTTGTAGACTTAAGTAAGCAAGAAGAGACTCAAATACCAGAAAAATTCAAAAACCGTGGAGTTAAATTAGGTAATGTTTTAATAGCCTTAACTTATGCTAGTATTGTAGCATTTTTAGGTGTTATGACTTTTTTAATATTTAAGATTGAATCTCAAACTTTAGATGTGACTATTTGGTTATTGTTTATCTTAGCGATGATTATTAATTTTTTAATTGGTACCTGTATTATTGCGAGTTTGTCCAGTTATTTTAAAGTATCCACCATGATTCTTACTAAAAAAATTATAAAAATTTTTGATATATTTGTCGTATTTTATTTTATTTGGGCCATAAGAGCACTTATTAAAATTTCTTTATCGATTGAACTTATTCCATCAATTAATTTTTTATTCGAATTTTCTATACCAGATTGGTTAGAAAATTTATTAGTTCAATTAGGATATAATTCGAGTATGACTTTTTTAGAAAATATTGATTTATTTCTTAGTCATTTCTATTTCAAAATTTTTAGTATTGCTCTTGTTTTTTGGGCACTCTATCGAAATGGATTTAGTCATATCCGAAAGACAATTTTTGATGAAAAAGCACACAAGAATTTGTGGATATTCCTATTAATTGGGATCTTTGGTGCACTATCATTAGCAATTATGAATTATAGTAATTTGAAACCAGTTTTATCCATAGGGTATAATCTAGGAGTCATTATTGGTTCTTCTATTTTTATCTGGGAAATAAATAAAGTTAAAAAAATCTACTTCTACTATTATATAGTTTTAATTCTGAGTGGAATTATGTTAAGTTATGCAACCTCATGGAATCTTTTCTTTTCACTTTCAATTAGTATTATTATGATTCTTTTGTACTTTTTACTGAGAGCTTGGCAACATAAGAAAATTAAGTATTATTTGTACTAAATTAATTTAAATTTCCTTAGAATCAAACTTAAATAGAATATCTTGGACTTTATTGGTAATTTCTTTGCATATATTATTCACTAGATCTTCCTGAATGTTTGCTAAATAATCAAAAAGAACGTCGCTGATTATCGGCTTAATTTCTTGAGTAATTTCACTAATGAATTCATGTTTCTTCAAATATATATCCTTATATGTACTCAAATAGTCTTTATTTAACTTCTTAAGCCAGACTCTTTTTTTATTCTCTAATAAACTAATGATATTCCTTGATTTTGAGGCATTAAAATGCTTGAATTCAAATTTATTTTTATCAATTAATTCTTCGAAATTTTTGATTATTTGAGATTTTGCACCTAAAGATAACTCTGTATGAGAATTTAGAAAAGCTATAATCATGTATTTTTCAAATAAATAAAAGATTTGAACTTTAATATTTGAACCATGGATTTCTAAATTTGATAGATTTTGTATGTTAGTTTGTCCAGCAAAAGTTTTTATTGAGCTAAAATACATTGAAATTAAGTCAATTTCTAACAAATTTTTATCCGCTTCAGAAAGATAACCTTTTATAGGTTTATAGTTGTTATTGTCACTATTATTATATTCAATCACCATTAATGTATTACCATATTGATCTGCAATTAGAAAACCGATTATAGGAGGTATCTTATCAAAATTACAAGAAAAATAAGCACTTTCGACTAATCGGTTTTCAACAATAGTTTTTAATTTTTCAATCCCATTACTTTTTCCATGAGATAAGTCACTTTGGTCATACATCTCATATTATTCCTCAAACGTTATTTTATATTGAATCAGTTTTTACTTGAAAATTCCATGGAATAATTCAAACATAAACAATTAAAAACACAAATCTCTATAAAAATCTAATAGAGATAACAAATTTTTGAAAAAAGTAAAATTCTTCAAAATTTATTAAATCAAAAGTAGAGAGAATTTGAAATGAAAAAATTGTGAATTAAAATGTACGGAGAAATAATGGCACTTCTTACAAACATATCATTTGCGCTTTCTTTTGTACTAGCAAGAAAAATCGAAAAAGAAGCATCACCAATTTTTCAAAATACCGTAAGATCGATTATAGGATTTCTAACTTTTTTTATGATTTGTTTATTTTTTGGAATTTTTTTAAGTGTCTTTTTTCTACCAATCTTCGTTATTATAAGCCTCATGATGAGCATTTTATTTACTGTTATTTTAGGGGATACAATATATCTACATTCACAAAAACTATTAGGACCACCTAAAGCTCTTGCTATTACTACCACAACTCCATTCTTTACAATTTTATTTGCTACTATCTTTTTAGGACAATCAATTACAATCCAAATGATACTATCAGGTATTTTTATATGTATAGGTGTGATAATAATAAGTAGAAAAGAAACAGGTATAGATATTAAAGAAAATCCTCAAAATAATTATCTAGAAAAAAAGATTTCTAAAACTCTTATAGGTACACTATGGGCGTTAATTACAGCGATTTCTTGGGCGATTGGTATTGCTCTTACAGATTTTTCTATATCTCAAGTTAATCAGGTGTTAAATTTGGGAATATTAAGTACAATGATCGCTATGATGGTAAGATTTCTTTTTGCTTCATTTGTTTTAAGTGTAATGGGTCTCATAGAGAATAAGAAATCATCAATTCCTAAAAGTAAAAATACCTGGTACATATTAGTTATATCAGCAGTTTTAAGTTACTCTATTGGAAGTATCTTTTTTGGAGAAGCTGTTCATACAGTAGGCGCATCCTTTATGTCACTAATTTCCACAGCTTTGCCATTATTTACTATTCCATTCTCCTATTTAATAAATAAAGAAACACTTTCAAAAAGAGGTTTTCTTGGCGTAGGAATTACTTTTATGGGTGTAATTTTAATTTTATTACAATATGTCTACATTTAAACAGGAAATTATAAATATTTTTATATTAAAAAAAATATTTCGCATATTAGATTAAAGGAGTAATTCCAATTGAAAGTTATAGTTCTTCATGGTAGTCCAAGAAAAAATGGCAATTCAGACACATTAGTTGAATATTTCATAAAAGGCTTAAAGGAAGCAAAAGAGATTGAAGTAGAACATTTTTTTACAAATGATTTGAAAATAAAACCATGCCAAGGTTGCCTATCTTGTGCAAACTCTATCAATCATAACTGTGCTATTAAAGATGATATGGAACAAATCTATTTTGCATATAATAATGCAGATATTATTATTTTTGCAACTCCTATGTACTGGGGTTATATGACAGCTCAATTAAAAACTGTGATAGATAGAATGGAAGCGCTTGCTTGGGAAGGATTTAGCAACAAAATATTTGTGATAATAATTACCTATCGTCATCACTTTGAATCAACAGTTGCATTTTTTAGACGTATAGCACCATTCTTTGATATAGAATTGCATATTATTACCTGTTGTACATATAATAAGGAGTCCAATAAAGATATACCAATCATGGAATGTAAGGGTAAATTGAAAGAAGCGTATGAACTTGGCATTAAATTAAATAGTAGAAAAAAAGGATAAATAGTTCTAAAAAAATATATTAATATATATAATTATATAGGCTAGCCATGTTTTTAAAATATTATCACTGTTAAATTAAAAAAAAGAAAGATTAATCATAACTTTTAAATATATACTTTTATATACTAGATTGGGTATAATAATATTTAATTATAAATTAATAAATTTAAAGGCGAATAAAAGGAAAAAAAATGACTATTAAAAATTTTTATGAAATTGTTTTAGCTGTCATTGGTATGTCTGGATTGATAGCTTTAGGAGTTGTCATCCTATTACTTGCCGGTATATTTATTTAGTCATAATATATTTAAAGATTAAAACGCCTTCTATTATCTTCTGTATCAGTATAAATTTGCCATAACGTAATCTTATCATTTTCAATCTTAGCTGTCCATATAGCATGATCCTCCTCTGATGAATCTTCGGACCATTTAGCATATCCTAATATCACCACTAAATCGTCCTTTGATTCTACTCGAGTAAAAAAATTCTTATAAGTAGGAAAATTAGTGAAAAATTCTTTCCATCCATTAACCATATCTCCATATTCATCACCCGCTCGATCTATAAAAATATGATCTTCTGTCAACTGAGAAGTAATACCCTCAATGTCTTGATTATTGATATACTCATTAAATTCAAGTACTATTAATTTTGGATCTCTTAAATTCATAATAAATCTCAAATACCTGAATAAGGATTTACCTTATATAATATGATAATTTTCTAATTCTATAAACTATATAATCTAGTAGAATTTAAAATATTAACAAAAGAAATTTGTGAAGAAAATGATCTTTCAGACGTTTGAAGAAGTTATGTGGTTATTGGTTATCTATCTTATAGTGTTGTTAATAATGACAATCTTCTTAAAAATCGCCCTTGGGTTTTTTAGTAAAGCAAGGAATACTGAATTTGGTCGTGTTTTTTTAACAGCATTCTTAATAACATTAACTTTCGCTTTAGTTTTTTACTTTATAGGGGGATGGATAGCCTGGTTGATTTCATTAGTTGTAACATGGATATTAATTAGTGTAAGTCATAATATTGGCTTTTTAAGTGCAATCGTTGTAACTGTAATAGCTTTCTTGTTATACGTGCTTGTAGCAATCTTACTTGGTATTTTATTCAATGTAACAATCAATATTTGGCCACCATTTTAACTTTTTTTTTCTTTTATATATACTTTTCAAGGAAAGATGAGATTAAAGGAAAATTTAATATTTTAAACTTTGAACTTTTGAAAATCAATTAACCATTACATTTTCAATTAGTATTATATCCTAGCAATAATACGACAATAAAAATATAAAAACCAAAATTCTCGACAAAAACTGTTAATAATGTATTAATAGTTTTATTTAAATAGAATTTCTTCAAAACAATAATTGTTCATACTTTATGGTGTGAACGTCGAGAAGAGGTATTGTTACCTCAATGCATTGGTACCGAAAGGTAATCAGTAGTGATATGAAAAGAGATTGTGTTTTGAACACAATTTGAACTGAAAAATAGGCCGTTAGGTTTATATTCGGTGTTCAGATCTTACTAGTTCACTAGAATTAGAAAGGTTATCTAACGGTAACACTTTTCAATGAATAAGTAATTATTCTCTGAAAAGTATATCTTTTCGCGACACAGGCTGAAAATGTATTGAGCGGTTCTTACTTCGCGTGAGAACAAACAGTACCGTTGCAATGAACACCCTTAGGTATTCATCTGCAACTTCTCGTACCTTTCTTATCCTTAAAAAAAAATAAAATTTGATTAATTGAAATTTTAATTTTGCTTTACTTTAATATCGCACTTAGAATTGCTAATCCTCCTGCTATAAAAGATCCATAAAAAGCAAAATGAAAGCTGTAAATATTCCAGAAGAGATCACTTAACCATGATGGCATTTCTGAAGATAGTCCAAAATAGAAAACTAAAGGAGCTCCTATAAATAAAAGCCCACAAATAATCCACAGGAATCCATAGTTTTTATTTCTCTTGCTCGCTTTTTTCCCTGTTAAAATAAGAGATATTGTTGCTATAAGGATTAATAATGTTGTAAGTAAACCCCAGATAAGAAATTCAAAATCCTCAGAAAAATAAAAACTAGTATCACCTAGTACTGGTTTCCATGTATATAATCCCCACATCCAAATGTAAGATTCCGCCAATCCACTTTCATGAAATGCGATCGGAGTGAAAAGAACAATAATTCCAAGAATACCAGCAATTAGAGCAACAATATATCCTTTACTTTTACTCATTGTACTCTCCAATTAGATAATTTAATTATTATTCTTTAATTCGAAGGATATTTAAAACATTATTATTTCGAGTTGGGGAACATATATGTAAGAATTGATGGTTAAAAGAAAACAGTGAAATATTAAAGAAAACCTAATAAAAGATATTCCAATGTGCTTTTTTGAAAGTAATATTTAATACCAAAATAATTAATGAGACATAAAAGCCCAATACTAGAAAAAATAGTTCATAGCCTGAGATTCGAAAATTAAATCTTCCTTCATTATAAAAACATGGGAAATTATCCTTGAATTCATTTCCTACACAATTTTCCTCATTAATACAATAATTATTGCCAAATAAATAATTATGTGAAATAAAATTTTTATTACTATACTGAAGTTTTATTCCATAGCCATAATTAAAGCTTACGTTATTTCTTGAAATATCACATAAATCACTTTGAATTATATTTATTCCGTTTTTTGCATTTTTAAGTACTTTATTATCAGTAATATTATTATTATTGCTCTCAAATCCAACAATAATCCCATCATCTTTATTATAGCTTATATTATTTCCAATAACTGTGTTTTTGATACTAAAATATAAAATTTTTAACCCATATACGTCATTATAGCTTATTCTATTTATAAGAATTTTATTTAAATTACTAAACTCTAGATTAATGGCATTTTCTAAGTTATTGTTAACAAAATTTTCAACTATTATGTTTTCATTACTTTGATATGTATAAATTCCGTGTTTTTTATTACTATATACAAAATTAGATGAAATATTGATATTATGGCTATTTTCTAAATATACACCATAATGGTTGCTATATGAAGTATTGTTTATCAATTTCCCATTATATACATTTATTAACATTATACCATAAGTAGCATTTGAAACAGAACAATTTGTTATTATAAAATTAACGTCAGAATCTCTAATTCTAATACAATATCCTATACCTAGATTTGTTAATGTCAAATTGTTTATTAGATAAGGATTAGATAAAGTTCCATTTCCTTCACAAAAGTTGTAATTAGTAGCTAAATTCCATCCATCATTTCCAATAATAATTAGTGTCGTTTCATTATAAAAAACTGTACCTGAGCAATATAGATTTCCTTTGTTAAAAGATTGGTAATACTTTACTGATATAACGGAATTAAGAAGACTATTTTCAACTAAAATTAAGGAAAACAATAAGAATAGATAAATAAAGGATTTTAGATAAAAATTTTTGATTATCGGCTCACCAAAACACTATAGATTATGATGCAAAAAAACATAAAATAAAATATTATTTAACAATTTGGATGAATTATCTTAGTATCTAAAATCGTTTAAGATTATTTTTATTACTTCTAATAAGAAATATTATGATCCTTTATCAGATTTACCTTTAAATCCCAAAGAATATAATCATCATCGTATTTAATAAATGAACCATTGATTTTATAATTAAATAGTACCAATTTTTGGAACTTTTTGATTCCCGCAATAATAGATTTAGCATTCACCAAATTATTTTCTGAGTACCAATGATTAACTAGACAATTTGTTAAATCCTTAAGAATTTGGCGTCCTAGATCTTCATTAGTAAATGAAATTTTAATTAATACTTGAAAAAGTATTCGTACTTCTAAAGTTGGTATTAATCCATGGATTCTTTTCGTTAAAATCTCTTTAAATAATTTAGATAATTTTAAATCAATAATAAAGAAAGTTGATTCAATCTCTACAATGTTTTGAAGACAAATTAATTCAATGAGACTCATTTTTTAATAACTTCTCGCCTTTCTTAAATCATAATGGTTTATCGTTTAGAAGAAAATAGATAAGCTTTGAAGTTTTAGAAAATTATGTTCTTACTTCTCCAGAGTTTCACAAATTTTTTGAAATCATCTGTAGAGATACCAATTTCATTACAATCTTTCTTCTTCTTTTTATTGTATTTTGGTTTAATCTTTTGGCTTAATTCCCAATCATAATATGATGATTCTGTCACATGAAAATGAAGTTCTTCCTATAAAATAAATGAGAGGAGTTCGACAAATTTCAATAAAATAACTACTAGCTCTTTCTATAAATTATATATCGGATCCACAGTTAGGACAAATCTTAGCAGTTTCGTCAATTTTTTTCCCACAATAGGAGCAAAAAATTACTTTTTTACCTTTAATAACCTCATCATTTAGTTTCTCCTCTGCTTTTGAAGACAATCCGATTGTACCTAATAATGAAAATAAGTGAATAAAAAGGCCGTTATACCAAGATTGTTTCAACTTTTCGATCCTGAATACATTTCGCGCAAGAGGCATTGCTTCAACTCTTATTAATGTTTTATTTCCTTCCAATTCGTAAAAGTTTATTCTTATTCTTTTTTTCCAATTTGGATCATGACCAGTATTAGTCATCATAGTACCCTGTTTCGCTTCTATATATGTATGCGGAGTTGATATCTTAATCTTTGATTTGTATTGCCCATTTAACCATTGCATCGTTAAATTAAAAGCCTTATTAGCTGGTATTTGAAGTTTTTCTTCATAGGTTACATTTACTTTCAAAGTAAATCGACTCGTATAAATTACAGTGAGACTAAAAAATGTCCAATTAAATTTACTAATATTGTTATAGCAATTAAAGCTACCCAAAAAGCCATAGAAAATTTAAAAAATTTAGGATAAACTCTAACATCTTTTAAAATCATTCCACATAAAGGGCATACAACCTGATCTGGTGTAATCTGATTCTCACAATTTGGACATAACTCCATATTTTACTAGTGAAGATATTAAATATTTTAAATTTATGGGTCATTAAGAATCTCTTATAAAAAGTAAATAACATTACGAAACACTAATCCCATCTAGAACACATCAATATAATACATTATATTAAAGTAAATATTAAATTAAGATAATTATTTTCTTGAGTAATAAAAAAAGGAAATTTAGCTTCAATTTGAAAACAATAACTAGTAGAATTTTTAATTCTAGGATTGATAAGTTATTAGAAAAAATACCTCCTATGGGGAAACTTTTATCAAGCTTGTTTGGAGTTTTTGAATATTATATTTTTGAGTTATCTCGAAGAATTGATAAAAAGTTTAATGTATATTCTATGGGTATACTCAATAAGTATATTTTAAGAAATAGATGGGGGGGAAGGATTGTTCCTTTAAATTTAAACATAGATATAAACTCAAAATTTATCTCTTCCCAGGAAATAATTGACATTGCAGAACGCTCTAAAGTCACTGGAATAAGTTGGTGTTATTGTCGTTCTGTTCAGAGGAAATATGAAGAACCTAATTGCGATCATCCATTATATTCCTGTATCCATTTAAGTTCTGGGAAGAATCTTTATGAAATTCCGTATAAATCTTATAATCTAAAAAAAGTATCTAAAAAAGAAATTGAGATGCTAATAGAGGAATCTGATAAAAGAGGTTTGGTTCATCAGTTAATTTATTTCCCTAATCCTCAATTTTATTATGTTATATGTAATTGTTGTCCATGTTGCTGCGTAGTTTTGAACAAATTTCTTAAAGGAGGGTCTCCTCAGATTATTAAAAGTGATTTCATTGCAAAAACAAATTTGAATAAGTGCCTTAATTGTGGAACTTGCGAAAGATGGTGTTATTTTGGAGCTAGAACTATAATTAATAATCTATTACAATTTAATCCTGCAAAATGCTTTGGATGTGGTATTTGTGTTTCAAAGTGCCCTGAAAAAGCAATTATGTTAGTGGTAAAAGGTTGATTTAATATAAACCATTCCAGATTTTTTAAAGACTAAAAAAAATTAGAAAACTCCGAATTTTTCTTATAAAAAACTGGAGGTTTACCTAAGGGTGCATCCACGGAAATCCATCCACCTTGATATTTTTTACAAGACCATATATGCACCCAATCATCATTTTCTACTACTTTTAAGTCATTTTGAATCTTTTTAAAAATCTCTAAAGCCGCTAAATAATCAAAAGTATTTCTTGCAATACAAACAACTCCAATTCGAACATTTTGTTTCATAATCTTAACTTTATATTATTAATTTTAAAAAATTAACTTTCAGATTAAATTAAAAAAGAAAAAAGAAAGAATATATGAATTATTTTCTACTAGGAGGTTTTATTAAAAATACTAATATAGCTGCTAATAAGGACATAATACCCATTACAATAAACAGGGTTAAATAACTTCCAAAAGCTGCTACAATCGGGAGAGTCATTGTTGCTCCTAAAAATCCCGCTATACCGTAAGCTGTAAACACCATTCCATAATTGGGTCCTAAATTCTTCATACCAAATAAATCTGCAGTTGCAGTAGGAAACAAGCTAAAATTACCTCCAAAACAGAAATATATCGCGCATGTCATTATTAAAAAATAAAGCTCATTAACACTTGTTGTAAAATAAAGCAGAAGAAGTACTGCTTGAATAGAAAACATAAAATACATTGTTTTTTTGTATGTAATTAAATCAGCTAACTTTCCCCATATGATTCTTCCTAAACCATTAAACAATGCTGCTAAACTTCCAATTAATACAAAATCAACAATTAAGTAAGATTCAATGAACCTAGAATAAGATCCTATTACCATTAGTCCTGATATAGCACTTAAAACAAAAGTCGCCCAAAGCATCCAAAACTGTGGTAATTTAAGAGTTTGCTTTCGCTCAAATTCAAGTCCAGAAATTCCACTTTTTTCAGATGGAGGAGGAGGTACCCATCCTTCTGGTTTCCAGCCATCTGGAGGATTACTCAAAGTAAAAGCACCTCCAATAATTAGTGCTAAATATATAATTCCTAGAATGATAAACATAAATGGAATATTAAATGCTAGTGCTTTTATTACGTAATTAAATACAAATGAGCCAGCACCAAAACCTGCAACAGCGATTCCATTAATAAATCCTTTTTTATCTGGAAACCATTTACTTGCTGAAGCAATTGGGCATACATAGCCAAATCCTATTCCCATTCCAAATATAATACCATAAGTGATTAACAATCCGATGAATGTTGTCATAAGTGAAGATAAAATCACACCTCCACCCATTAAAACACCTCCTAGAATTGCTATATTCTTCGGACCATATTTTTGTTGTAATTTTCCCGCAAAAATCATTGTTATAGCAAAGGATAATAATCCTACTCCAAATACATAGACAGTTACTTCCTCGATTTCATGTACATAAGGACTAACATATTGGGTAAGAGTACCCCATGAATATATTGTACCTAATGCTAACTGGATCATGATAGCTCCAATAACAACAATCCAACGATTCCTAACGTTTTGTTCCTCAGACATTTTTTATCGTTTTATAGAAATTTTCTATGAGATGTAAAAATTTGAAAGTTAAAAAAATTTTATTAATAATTTAAAAATACCTTAAAGTTCCTATATCAAATTTATACATGATTGTAAATTATACTCGCCTATTATAAATACTTAGAATACAATATGGAATATAAAAGATTATAATTACAATTATATTTTCAATAAAGCATTATGAGGTTTATTTCAGGACTTAAGAATTTATCAAAAAAGACGCTTTTATTAGTTATAGTTATTCTTTTTATCATTTCATGGTTATTATTCACAATTGGATTTGATCTTTTTAATAACAACGAATTTAGCAGATATTTCTTAATATTTCTATTAATTTTAGCAAGTTTTACATTAATTTTATTTATTATATCATTTATTAAAAAGATTGAAGAAATGAAGTTTACTGTAATTATAATCGCGCTCATCCTTACAGTACCTATTACGATTGTATTCTTACTATATGGAAGGGTTTTAAACTATGTATATCTAATCTTTCTTTATGCGAACACTATAATAACCGCATTTTTTGCCTTTAAATTTTGTATAGATACCTCAATTTCATTAGATAATTATTTATATGATAAACATAAATCTAGAAAGATCACCAGACCAATCGAGTTAATAGGATTTTTCTTACTTAGTTGGTGGGTAGTTTCATTGATAATCAGATTTGTTTTGAGTTCTCCTCAACCAGGAGTTCAGAATGTTTCGCGGAGTTTTTTCAATCTATTTATAATTGGTATAATTTTGATAGGAGTTGTTTTAATTAGATTATTATTCAAAAAGAAGCTTGCCGCATATATTACTTTTTTCAATTTGTTAACTATTTTTTATGTTCTTTATATGGTATTGGATTTATGGGCAGAATTCATCTTTTTTGATACTTCAGGATATGATATTTTTTCATTTTGTATTGATTTGCTTTTATTCATATACATTATTGGTTCAATATACGATAGAGTCGAATACATTAAAGAAAAACTTAAAATTTTTAAAGTTGACACAATAGCTTTATTTGTAATTTTATTGAAGCTTTTTGTACAAATAGTAAAGATTATTCAAGCATTATATTTACCCTATTATCCAGCATATATAATACAACAAATTATTGTTCAAGTTCAAGTGTTATGGATATGTTTTGTTATCATTATTTTTATTTTTGGAATTTATATGATTGTAAGTCATAAGGAAGGTAAAACTTCTTAGTATTAAATTAACCTTTGAATAGTGGGATAATATTTTAATGCTATATATCATATCAATTATAATCATTTTTGCATTATTGAGTAATATGAATGAAATAGTCTCAAAGGAATTTAGTAGAAAAAATACAAGAAAAATATTACTTATCATTCTGAGCCTGATAGGATTAGCTGCAGTTATAACGGTAGTTATACTACTTTCACTTAATAATTCGGAAGGTGGAGGTTGAGGTTGCCTGGTAGCTATCAAAACCACACAGCAATTTTCTACATTTTGCTATGAACAAATAAAGAATTTAATAATATTTATCTAATTCCGAAAAGAATGATTCTTGCTAAAAAATTTTAGTAGCGAGAGGACTTACCTAGCATGGGTATCGGACGATTATCAATTTTTTTAAATAGAAAATTTTAATATTTAGATTTGTATTGTGTTAAACATGGC
>JBHLNK010000151.1:0-4810 GCA_048941625.1 Promethearchaeota archaeon
TTTGCTCCTGTTCCACCATCCCGTAATAAAATTCCTTTTAAATCTTCTTCCCAATATAAGGATGCATAATTCATTGCTGCACTACCACCAAAACTATCTCCAGCAATATAAACTTTTCTTACATCAGATACTTCTTTAGCTAACTCTACTGCCTTTTTAATATCTCCTATCCAATAATCCCAACCCCAATCTCCCATGAAAGAAAGTTGTTCCGGAGTTAAATCTATTGGGACAAAATGAGTTCGATAATCTATAGCATACACATCAAAATCTCGATTTGCTAAATAAAACGCAAATGAATGATCTTCATCATGAGTCCACCAATCTTCTGGAGGGTTTGAAGTTAACTGCTCACCGTTACTCCAAGTTCCTGGCAAAATAAATACAACCCCTAATGGATCTACACCTTCTTTCACTAATCTATGTAATCCAATCTTATCATATGGACCGAATGGAGGTCTTTCGGTTTCCCATACATATTCTCTCAATTCGGGATACAACTTCACACCTCGCCCATCATGAATCAAAGTCCAATCATCTTCTTCTTTGGGACATTTTTTTGAACGACAAGCAACAGTAGGAGTTATAATAAAGCAAAGTGTTAAGACCACTATAAATGAGATTGAAAAAGTCTTTAATTTGTCATTTTTCATACAATCCACCAAAATTTTTTTAAAATTGGATTGTATTATTATTGATACATTTTTGTATATAAATATTATTAATTTAACAACATCAATGGATATATAATCAAAATTAAAAGGGAATAATATGGAATTTGAAACAATAATTTATGAAACTAATAAGAAAATTGGCTATATCACATTAAATAGACCAGAAAAACATAATGCTTTGAATTTTCAGCTTCTTGATGACTTGGATGCAGTATTCGACTATGCTGAAGCAGACAATAAAGCAAGAGTGATTGTGTTAAAAGCTAACGGTAAAAGTTTCTGTTCTGGTTTTGATCTTAAGGAATCATATTATATGACAGTACCAGAAGGAGGATGGCAATATAAAAACTCATATGAAATTCTAAATAAAAAGATTTATACAAAATATCCACGCATATTTAATTTTCCAAAACCTATGATTGCTCAAATTCACGGCTATTGTACTGATGCGGGATGTTATCTTCAACTTTTATGCGATATCTCAGTAGCAGCAGACGATGCTATATTAGGACACCCTGCCGTGAAATGGGGCGGAGCTCAGAGTATGCCTCTCTGGCAGTTTTATTTAGGTGTTAAAAAAGCACGCTATCTTTTAATGACTGGTAGAACAATAACGGGAAAGGAAGCGGAACAAATTGGTTTAGTCAGTATGAGTGTCCCACGAGAAAAACTAGAAGAAGAAGTTAATAAAATTGCTATTGAACTTGCTCAAATACCACCTGATGGTATTTTACATAGCAAAATATGTTTGAATACAGATTTGCGAATGAGAGGAATTGATGCTTTATTCGATTATTACGGACAAATGAATCGTTTCGGACGATTTGTATTCAGGAAATAATTCAAGAATGTACTATGAAAAAGAAAAAAATATTATTGACAGGGGCTTCTGGTACAGTTGGTAAAGAAATCTTTAAGGAACTAATCTCTCGAATTGAAAGATTTGAAATTTCCTTGTTTTTAAGATCCTCTCGTAAAAATAGGAAAAATTTTCAGCCATGGGAGAAAACTCTTGATATAATCTGGGGCGACATTCAAAATTACGATGAAGTTGAAAAAGCGGTGTTAAATAAAGATATAATCATTCATGCTGCAGGAGTTTTACCTGACATTGCTTTGTATAACCCAGAATTAGCTAAACGTACTAATATTGGTGGAACTTCAAATGTTCTAGATGCTATAAAAGCTCAAAAAAACATTCCTAAAATTATTTTTACCTCCTCGGCAGCCATCTACGGTAAAGGTTTAGAAAATCTAGTAATTAAAATCTCAGATCCTGTCATTCCAAATCCAAGAGACGTATATACCTATACAAAAATAGAATCAGAAAAATTAATTACAAATTCAGGAGTAAATTACTGCATTTTTAGAATTTCATATGTCGCATCAGTGGACATTTTGAGATTTAGACCAATAATGTTTTATATCCCTTTAGATTCATGGTTAGAAATAATCCATGCTAAAGACGTCGCTCTAGCTGTTGTTAATGCTGTAGAATCTGATGAAGTTTGGGGTAAAATATTTAATTTAGGTGGAGGGAAAGATTGCCAGATACAATATAGAGAAAATCTTAGTGATTATTATGAAATTATGGGCTTTGGAAGAAACTTTTTACCTGAAACTGCATTCGCTAAAGAAGGGCTTTATTGTGGTATTTTTGATTCTCAAGAAACTCAGGATCTCCAAAACTTATTAAATTATCAACGTTATACAATCCAAGATTTTTATTACGAAGTGAAAAAGTGGATTGGCTTTAAAAGGTATTTAACTCCAATTATCAAACCTATTGCTAGATGGTATATTTTACGTAAATCTGAAATTTACCAGAGCTTTAAAAAAAAACTATAATACAGAAATAAACATAAAATACTATTCTCTTGTTCAATATATCATTCTCAAAAATTCTAAGTTAATCATTAACTCTAATTGTGTTTTAGACTCCAATCATTGAGTTACTCTTTCTTTTTCATAATCTTTAGGCGTAGCTTCTCTCAATGAATCTTTCGCACCACAATTTTCACAATATTCAGCAAAAGTGTGTGTAAATTGTTTACAAGAATCACAAATAAAAGGGAACGTGCTTTTATAAATAGCTTTAGTTGTTGTCACTTTTTTAGTTAAAAGTACTGCTCCTCCAATTGCTAGCACGTTTCCTCCTGCTATGATTCCACTAATCAATATGAAAATCTTACCAACCTTTATATTTAAAAATGCTATACTCACACCAATTAGAATTAAAATTCCTCCAACAAGAGTAAACATCTGGACTATTACAAATGCATTTCCTAAAAGTGATGCTATTTCTGGATAAACAAATCTTAACCCAAAAGTTAAGGCAATAGAAGCCAGACCCCCTATAATTGAAAGAATAAATCCCGTTTTCTTATGGGTCTCTTCTGTCAAATTTTTCATCTCTTATTTAATATATTATATTTATATGGATTTCTTTTGTAAATTGGATATAAATCAGATATTGCAATTTTCTACTATTTAAAAATTCTATTTTTACTTTTGTACTAATCTGGCTCCAAATTCTTTGCATTTTGGAAGGTCCTCATTCGTTATAGGACCTTTTGAAGTTCCTTTACCCTCGATCTTTATCGACAATCCTGAACTTGCTTTTGTTAAATCCGGCATCACTTCACTGATCTGTTTCTCCATCTTTTTAACAGCTTTCTCAAAATCAGCCAATATATAGGTATCAAATACAGCATATCCTTTTACTTTTAATTGAGATCCAGGAAGTTTATCAATAAATTTCTTTATCGACCCAACGTGACGTCCAAAATGATTCGGGGATCCTATTAATATTAAGTCATAGGAAGCTTTGTTTTTGGGGTTTACATCATTTACATTTTTTACTTTTACTTCATTACCAGCAGTAGAGGCAATTCCTTCTGCAATTAGTTCAGCCACTTTTTTTGTATTTCCATACTTTGTATAATAAACTATTAGAACTTTCATTTTAATCAACTCATTTATAATTTCAATTTTAATTTCAGTTTATAATAATCAAGTTTTGTAAAAAAGTCTAATCCTTTAGTCTTCATGAAAAATAGTCATAAAATTCTTTTTATTGACAGCTTGGACAAAGATTGGAAATGAAAATTAAAAATACAACTGTATTGTTTTAACTGTTCGCATCCTGAAATATGATTTTTAGAATCATAAATATTTATATATTCTCAAAAGTTAATTCATTATTAACCAAATTTGGTTTTCTAAATACGAAATTCAAAATAAAAGATGTCATATTATGGTCAATATAAAAGAAAATTTATGGATAATCTTAATTTCAGCTGGCATTTTAGGGATTATTTCACTCTTTACACCATCACTCTATATTAGTAGTGAGAATGCCTCCATTTGGGTATGGAATTTATATGTTTCCAGTTCTTATGTTGGATTTGTTCAAACGGATGAGATTTTATTTACTCTCGGAGTTATTGCTACGATTTTGATAACAATTGGCACATTGATAACGTTTTTCTCAGGTATAATCTTGAAGATTAGAAATAAACGTTTAAACTTAATCTCGCTAATTGGAGGAGTACTAATATTACTTGGTCCTATTATTTATTTAGGGGGTATCTCAACTGAAACAAACGTTTGGGATTACTTGAGTATCAATGTTGGGAGCATTCTGCCCTTTTTCGCAGGAAGTATTCCTTTTATATTAGGAGATATAGGTTTAATAAAGAGTAGATCATAAAATGTGCTATTTACCACCTTTTTAACTATTTTTTCTAATTTTTTATACTGATATTTTGATTTCACTTATCACATATAGAATTAAATTGCTTTAAATCATTAAATATTACATGAACCAAAAGAATTATATTTGGAAGCAGTTAGCTGAAAGAGTTATATTTCGAAATCGCTTTATTGGTTTGAGAAATGATTTAGTATTAAGACCTGATGGTCAACAAATTGAGCATATTGTAATTGAAGGGAGAGATTTTGTTACAATCATTTGTCAAACTAATAATGGAAAAATTATTCTTGTAGATGCTTTCCCTTATCCATGGCAGATAAAAACAAAAACAACAGTTGGTGGTATAATTGAGAAAGATGAAAAGCCAATGGACGCCGCAATAAGAGAAACAGAAGAAGAAACTGGTTATAAAGTAGAAAAG
>JBHLNK010000003.1:0-64793 GCA_048941625.1 Promethearchaeota archaeon
TAAATCTTAATCTTTTTAACTAGTATCTTAAAAATAAATAACAAATAAAAATTAAATCAACCTATTAATAATATTAAAGAAAAATAGTAATTTGTAATGTCTACTGAAGTTTCTAGCTTTATAAAAGTTGTTGCAAAGTTTTTTGATCCCAAATCAGTGAAAATTAATAAATTAAAAGAAATAGATGATATTTTGAAATTACATCTTGATGTTTTTAAATTTGTTGATAAAGAAGAATCTACAATAATGAAGCAATTGCTCGATATCTCAACTATTGAAGATGCTTCTAAATTAAATCAAGATGATCCATTTGAAACTATAACAAAAATAGAAGAATCAGATGATTCTATAGAATTAGCCTTAGATTTACAGAGAAAAATCGAGGAACTTAAAGAAAAATACCCAGATCTGGAAAGAAAATTAAAGAAGGCTATTACAATCAGCTCTCTTGTTTCAAGTGTTGAAGTTGAAAAAGAAGGAATTGAAACTAAAGGTCAAAAAGTGTTAGTGGTTGGCTTGGATAACGCAGGTAAGACTTCTCTATTATCAAAATTCGGAGGACGATTAGGAATTAGTGATATGATCAATACTCATCCCACGAAAGGAGTAGTAAGGATGAAATTTGGGAGCTCAAGTTTGAACTTATTTATTTGGGATCTTGGTGGTCAAGAAGAATATCGAGAAAGATATTTAAGTAACCCAGAGCAATACTTTGTACAATTAGACTTACTAATGTTTGTGATTGATGTACAAGATTCTGATAGATTTGATGAATCTCTCCAATATTTAAATAAAATTCTAGATTCTATAATTATGTTAGAGGAATCACCTTATATTTTGATCTTTATTCATAAATATGATCCAGATCTAAAAAATGATCCAAAAATCCTCTTAAATATTGAGCTTATTAAAGATAATTTAAATGAATTGATAAAGACTAATAATTATGAATTTGATATTGAGATCTATTTAACCTCTATTTATTCTCTTATATCACGTGAACCGCAATTTGCCAAATATGTCAAAAAACTAATGAGTTCGAGCTACTCGTTAACTGATCCAACGGTAAGAAAGGTCGAAGGATTAGGAAAAACCCTAGAAGAGACTTTAAATGCAGTCATTCGTTTATCAGAAAGTCTTTCGACTCAACTCAATGATTTAGACAATCGATTGAGAGCTATAGAATCAGGGGCTTTTCAAGTCGCTCAAAGTGGAATTCCAATTGAAATTGCTAATCCAAATCAACCATCAGCAAGACCTCAAGAAAACGCAAGATTAAATGTTTTGAATGAGCTAAAAGATTTGTTTAGCAAGAGACGTAGATTGGATCTCTAAGTTTTTTCTTTTTTTTGTTTAAAATAATCATTAATTTTTTTATAGAAAGCAAGTAAAAAAATTATAAAAAAAACACTTAGAGAGATTAAGAAGTACGCAAAATTATGAAACAATAGAGAATTGATTTGTTGATATTGAATGTTTACTATAAATTGCTCTAAATAAACTAAGATTCTAAAAATTAGGGGACTAATAAGATAAATTGATATTACGAATCCAATAAATCCAAGAATACATCCAAATATGACATCTGATGGGTAATGTACACCAAGTTGAACTCTTGAAAAAGATACTAGTACCGCAAAGATAAATAATAGCAATGAAACAAATGGAGATTCTAAAAAGAATATCCCTATTAATAATCCTTGTGCCATAACATTATAAGAATGCCAAGATGGAAAACTTCTTGACAATGGTTTTTTCTCAAAAACTTTCAATTCTTCTTCATTGATTCTCTCAAATGGTCTTTCTCTTTTTACAATCTGTTTTAATATTAATACTAATACCAATCCAGTAAGATACACCCCAGATATATAAGATAATAAAAAAGGATCATACCATATTAATAAGTAGAAAGCAATTAAAAAAAGCCAGATAGTTTCTCTTCCAAAGAATGAAATTATTCTGAGTAGTATTATTAATGGTTTACCACCAAAACCATTATATTTTAAAACAATTTTTTTATCCCATTCGTTGATTTTTTGTGAAAAGGCTTTAGACACCATAATCTTACTAATATTTTATTTTTCTTAATTCGCTTACAAGATTTGATAAGAATTTTTCAATTTAGGTATTTGATTTTCAAAATAATCTATAGAGTGTGAATCAGATCCAACAAAAAAATTCGCTCCTTCTTCTTTTAATCTCTTTGCCACACTCATCGAAGGAAAGGTTCTTTTTATAGGGAATCTCAACCCTGATAAATTTAATTCTATTTTCATTCCATTTTTGATACATAATTGACCTAAATTAATTGTTCGATTTTCGGAAGTGTCACAATTTTCTGGGGGAATGAATTCATTGTCATTGATATAACGATATATAGTATCAATATGACAAATATTTTTGAAAATTCCTGAATTTATCATTTTTGCACTGACTTCAAAATATTCATCTATAATTCTCTTCATAGGAATTTTTTCTAAAAGTTTTTCTAAACCATTTTTTGTCGTTATAGGATATCCTATAATCCACTCATGAATAGATCCTCCAATGAAATCAATATCCTTACCATAATCATCCATAAGCTCCATTAATTGAGTCTCTTTATCAGTGTAATATTCAACTTCTAGACCACTTAAAATAAAATCATAAGTTTCTTTATATACATCAATCTCTTCAAGATAATCGTCTATTCGACCATTATAAAAAGGATTTGTTTTATCATTTTCTACGTAATAGAGTTCATAATGATCAAGGAAACAAATATTGATTTGATATTTCTCAGCAATTTTTATGTAATCTTCGAAAGTAGGACCGTCATCTGCTACATCACAACTCCAAGGTCGAGTATGTAAATGAAAATCAGTGAATTTAAACTTCATAAATCAACATATCAGATAATTAAAGAAGAAAGATAAAAATTTGGTTTAATCATCTAAATGAATCTTCTTTATCAAAAAAAACTCTATAAAATAATTCTTTTTCTCCAACCTCTGGCGGAGTTATCTTAGTATAACCCCCTTTATGAATAACACGAATAGTCCCTTTATTTTGGATATGTATATTGCCGTAGAACCCTTTTATACCCTTTTCCTTGGCAATAATTATAATATGTTGATATAAAAATGTCCCAATTCCTTTTCCCCGATAATCTTCTCTAACTAAAAATGAATATTCAGCCATATTCAATTTTTGATTTAAATAATATGTTGCATTTCCAACCATCTTTTCTTTTCCAATTTCTCCTATAAAAGCCCCTAATGAAAATATATTATTATAATCAATGTTAACTTCACTTTGAGTTCTTGAATGAGTGAATTCTTTTCTAACTTCAAAAAAACGTAAGTATCTATCTCGTTCATTTAATGAATAATATAATTCTTTTAATAACGGCTCATCTGTGGTTTTAACTGGTCTAATTTTAATTTTTTCATTTTCGCTAGTAGTATAGATAGTCTCATATTGCGAAGGATATATACAAATACGCCCGTTGTCATCACAAGGAAGCATTTGATCAGAAAATACATAATTTAACCTTTTAGCTTCATCTAATAATAATTGTCGAAACTTTGGGTGAGCTATACAAATCAATTCAATTACTCTCTCACGAATAGTTTTTCCATGAAGATAAGCTACTCCCCATTCAGTCACAACATAATGAGCATCACCTCGAGATAACATCACCCCTGCTCCTTCATCTAAATGAGGTACTATTCTTGATTTTTCCCCATCTCTGGAAGTAGATGGTAAAATAATAATTGGTTTCCCTCCCTTAGAAAAAGCAGCTCCTCTCATAAAATCAATCGTTTCTCCTAATCCCGAATAAAATCCATAACCTTCTGTTGCAGCATTCACTTGCCCTGTTAAATCAATTTGCCGAGCTGAATTAATGGAAATCATATTTTTGTTCATTCCAATATATCTCGGATTACATATATAGTCAGATGGATAAAATTCTATATATGGATTATTATCTACAAAATCATATAATTTTTTAGAACCTAAAGCAAAGCTAGTTATTATTTTTTCTGGATGGAAATTTTTCTTTCTACAAGTTAGAATACCCTCCTCAATTAAAGGGATTATATTATCTGTGATATAATGAGAATGCATTCCTAGGTCTTTTTTATCTGTTAAATATTTTAATCCAGCATTTGGTAAGTCTCCAAATCCCACATGAATAGTGGATTTATTTTCTATTAAATTTGCTAAATTTTTTCCTATTTTCTCTGCAATTTCATCTGGTTCATCAAAATGAAATTCTAATAATGGGGTATTATTATATACAAAATGATCAACTTCTTTCATATGAATAAAGCTATTTCCTAAAGTCCTCGGCATCTGAGGATTTATCTCAACTATTGTCATATATGCAGATTGTGCAATAGGTTTAGCAATATCAACATTAATTCCTAATGAACAAAAACCATATGGATCAGGAGGAGATGTTTGTATCAATGCAACATCAACATGCTTTCTTCCAGTTAAAAACAGTGAGGGTATTTCACTAGCATATATAGGAGTATAATCTGCTTGACCTTTGTTAATCTCTTCGCGTAATGTTTTACCAATAAAAAATGCATTATGTCTAAATAGATCTTCAGCTTTATCTTTAAAATATTTCTCAGGCCCAATAGTAAGAAAATGTAAAATTTCTGTGTCGATTAACTTTTCTGAGTTCTTTATTATTTCTGATGTAAGCAATTGTGGTTCTGAACAACCAGAATCTATAAAAACTCTATTCCCTGGAATAATTTTATTTATGGCATCTTCCGCAGTAATTTCTTTTTCTTTCCAAATTTCACGCCAATCGTCTGTCACAATTAGCTACCAATATAATTTATTATTATAATTAGAATTTTTAATAATAAATATAGTTTTAAAGTATCTATTTTAATTGTATTCTCATGAATATAATGTTTTTGAAATTATAAATAAAATGTTTAAATTTCATACAACTCTTTTTTCAATTAAGTAACTGCTATAAACTATTTACTATAAATGTGAACAATTGAAGTAGAACACAAAATAGTGATATATGAAAATCAAAATAAATAATTTAAAAAAAGTGAAAAGTAATGTCAAAAGAAGAAAGAATGGAAAGTATTCTTACTGAAAACCGTGTCTTTAATCCAGTTGATCTTAATCCTGATTATACTAAAACTGGAATGTCTATGGAAGAATATCAAAAACTATACAAAGAATCTATAGAAGATATGGAAGGTTTTTGGGATAAGCAAGCAAAATCTCTAGATTGGTTTAAACCATATGATAAAGTTTGGGAAAAAACAGAATTATTTCCAGGTAAATGGTTCGTCGGTGGAAAATTAAATGTAAGTTATAATGCAATTGATAGACATGTTAAAGCTGGTAAAGGAGAACAAGTCGCTTTGATTTGGGAAGCAGATGAGCCTGGCAATATAAGAGAGTTCACATATAATCAGCTTTTGAAAGAAGTTAGTAAAGTTGCTAACGGAATGAAAAAGTTGGGATTGAAGAAGGGAGATCGAGTTACAATATGGTTACCAATGATTCCAGAGCTTACCATTATCATGTTAGCATGTACTAGAATAGGAGTTATTCACTCAATTGTGTTTGGCGGATTCTCAAAAGAAGCTGTGAAAGATAGAATCGAAGATTCAGATTCTCGTCTTCTATTTACAAGTGATGAAACTCTAAGAGCTGGTAAATATTATCCAAAAATGGAGGATGTCGTCCAAATTATTGATGAAGTTCCTACAATAGAACATGTTATCGTTGTAAAACGTTCTGGAAGAGATATACCTCATACTGATAAAGATATTTGGTATCATGATTTTATTGAAGGTATGAGTGAAGATTGTCAACCAGAAGTAATGGATTCCGAGGATACATTATTTATTTTATACACCAGTGGAACAACAGGAAAACCTAAAGGAGTTAAACATACAACTGCAGGATATATACTTTATACTTCATATACTCATAGAGTAGTATTTAATTATCATGAAGGAGATATCTGGTATTGCACTGCAGATATTGGTTGGATAACAGGACATTCATATATTGTCTATGGACCCTTAGTTAATGGAGCTACTTCCTTAATGTTTGAAGGAGTTCCAACTTATCCAGATGTTGACCGCTTTTGGGATATAGTTGAAAAGCATAAAGTAACACATTTTTACACAGCTCCTACTGCAATACGCGCATTAATGAGATATGGTGATGATCCAGTTAAAAAACATGACTTAAGTTCATTGAAAGTACTTGGAACCGTAGGTGAACCGATAAATCCAGAAGCCTGGACTTGGTATCATCGAATTATAGGAAAGGAACGTTGTCCAATCGTGGATACTTACTGGCAAACTGAAACAGGTGGTTTTATTATGACTCCAATTGCTACAGCAACACCGACTAAACCAGGATCTTGTTGTATGCCCTTTTTAGGAATTAAACCTGTTATCTTTGATTTAGAAGGAGAGGAAATAACTGAACCAAATGAAGGAGGTTATTTTGCAATGGCACAACCCTGGCCAGGGATGTTAAGAGATGTATGGGGTAATACAGAAAGATTTATATCAACCTATCTTGAACGGTATCCGGGTCATTATTACACTGGAGATGGGGCTAGACGAGATGATGATGGATATTATTGGATTTTGGGGAGATTAGATGATGTTATTAAAGTTTCGGGTCATAGGATAGGAACGATGGAAGTCGAATCTGCGTTAGTAAGTCACCCAAAGGTAGCTGAGGCAGCGGTTGCGCCTTTCCCTCATAAAATTAAAGGACAAGCAATATGGGCTTATGTAACGCTTATGCAAGGAGTTGAAAAATCTGCTAAACTATCTAAAGAGATACGTATGCATGTAAGAAACGAAATTGGGCCTGTATTTCAGCCAGACGTAATACAATTTGCTGATGCGCTACCTAAAACGAGAAGCGGCAAAATAATGAGGAGAATATTAAAAGCTATAGCTGCGGGAACAGATATTGGGAATGTTACAACGCTAGCAGATCCTTCAGTAGTAGATGACTTACTAGAAGAACGGAAAAAAATGGACATTGAAATTGGTTAACTTAACTTTTTTTATTTTATTTTTTCTTTTTAAATGAATTTTGATTATTTCAAAGAAATTTATATTCTTTATCAACCCTTAGCAAAAGTACCCAACGCATAAAGAAATTCTAATTTTTCATTGATTTTTTTTCCATATACCATCTTTATACTTGTGCCACCTTCTTGTTCAGTTAAATTATATAACTGATAAATTTCATTAGGTATTAAGTGATGTTTAGCAATTATAATATGGTCAGCTCCTAATTCTATACCTTTATTAATTATTTGAAATGCTGTTTGATGATTTTTAGCAATTAATGGTCCTAACCTTTTATTCGCTAACATCCCATATCCTTCTTCTTCAATGCTTAAAATTTTTGCACCCAATCCTATTCTTAAATTAAAATATTGAGACCTATCAAACCCAATCGCTTTTTTATCTAACCTTAATAACCAATCCGGAGTAATCTCTAAAATTTCAACTTCCTTATCTAAAATATCTAACTCTGGAATCTCTGCTGGTAGTTTATAATTTGTCCCGTAAAACCTCTTTTTGAAACCGAATTTCTTATAAATAGGCTCTCCTAACTTGGAAGCATAAAGCATCATTGATTCACAATTCTTTTTCTTTGCAAATTCTAATAAATTCCTAAAAATGAATGTCCCAATTCCATTTCCTCGGAATTTAGGTAAAACAGCCATATATCCAAAACTACTTACTTTTTCAAATATAAAAACTCCTCCAACGCCAATTATTTTTCCTGATTCTTCCGCAATAAGGAATTTTCCAATTTGTAGTTCTTTTAATGATTTCCATAACTTTACATCTTCATTGATATTTTTTGGAATATCTCTACCAAATGCAGAATACAAAACAGTAATAGTATTTAAAATATCGTTTTCTGTTGGTTCTCTGATAATATATCTCATTTTTTTTCAATTTTACTTAAAAGAATAAAAATAAAAAATCAAGTTATTATTAATATTTCAAAGTTTTTTTGTTTACATATTTTACTTATATTTCTAAGGTTTTAAGGTTTTAAAATTGGACTTAAATAGGAAAAAATTAGCTAATACAATAAGTATTATGGATGAAGAAGAAGCTATTGATCTAATCCTATCTACTTTATCTTCATCTAAAGACATTGAAACTAAATTAGTAGCAGCTGAGTTTTTAATAGAATATAAAGATATGGATAAAAAGAGATTTCAAAATCTAAAGGATATTTTCATAAAAGATCAACATCCTCAATTAAGATTAAAATTAATTGATTTTTTCTCTGTCTGCTCTGAATTAGAAGGCGTTGAATTTCTAAAATTCCAATATAAGAATTGTAAGGATGGATCAGTAAGAAAAAAGCTTATTGAAAAAGTTGGGCAAGAAAATCTGACTAAATCTATAGATTTTTTAGTCGATGCGATATCTGATTCTGATATAGAAGCGAGAAAAAAAGCAATTATTTTATTAGGAAAAACTAATGCAAGCAAAGCATTACAACCACTAATTAATATATTACACTTCAGAAATAATGAATTATATAAATCCTTAATAGATACCATAGTGAAACTCGGAAAAAAAGGAAATTTAAATATAATTAATGAAAATCTCAATTCAGATGACCTATATATTAAAAGAGAAATCCCTGTAATATTAGGCAAAATTGAAAATAAAGAAAGTGAATTAGATTTAATAAATCTGCTGAAAGATAAAGATCCAATTATTCGTAAAAATTCAGTTGTAGCTTTAGAAAAAATAATTGAACTACGGAATGTTAAATATATTATTGAATTATTAACAGATAAAGATCTCGGTGTGAGAAAAGAAGCTATTCGAGTGTTAGGTACACTTGGTAGCAAAAAAACAATTGATCCTTTATTGGTTTTATTGAAAGATAAAGATGTAAAGATTAGAAATTTAGCAAAGAACTCTTTAAGTAAAATTCTCAAAAAAACTAAGTCCTATGAAATTCTCTACGAGGTTGTTAAAGGAAGAAATGTAAATGCTAGGAGAGAAGCAATAAAATTGCTTGGAATACTAAAAGATAATAATTCAATCGAATTATTATTATCCATTTTTGCTAGTAAAGTTGCGAGTTTAAGGATTACGGCATATAGAGCTTTATTAAAGATTCTTGATAATAAAGTTGATAATAGAATTATAAATGCTCTCTCTGAAAAATCATGGCAAGTAAGAATGTTTTGTATTAAAATACTTGGAGAAATTTCAGATATAAAAACAATTGATCATCTTTTCAGATTGATTGAAGATGAAAACGGAAGTGTTAGAGAAGCAGCTGTGGAAGCACTTATAAAATTAGAGAATGTTAAGGTAATTAATTTTGCTATTAAATCTTTAAAAAGTCAAAATTGGAAAACTCGAAGAGCAGCAGTGAAAATTTTGCTTAGATTGGGAAATAAGGACTCGTTAGGTTCTCTTATTTCATGCTTAAATGATGATGATGTGTATATAAAAAGTTGGGCGGCTATGGCTTTAGGAAAACTTAAAGATATTGATTCTATTGAACCATTCCTACAATTATTAAAAGAAAATGATGATAAAATAAGAATATCCGCAATAAAAGCATTAGGTGAAATTGGAAACAAGGAAGCAATCCAGCCATTGATTGATAATTTAGGAGATGACAATTGGGATGTAAGAAAAGAAATCGAAAAAACACTTAATCAAATTGATCCTGATTGGATGAGTAAATTATAAACTCCTACTATTAAAGAAAGAAATAAAATACTAATATAAAGTAATAATTTTTTGAATTATATCATCTAATCTGCTAAAAACCTCTGATATTTGGGATTCTACTTTAATAATTAGTATTAAAAAGGTTTTATCATCACATTCCAATAGTATTACAGTTTTTTCTTTTAATTCAGCAATTACTCTATTAATCTTTTGGTTACCAACAGTTTCTCCTATCCCCACAGCACTTTCTAACACAGAAGCACACATAGAAATAAAATTATCTTTATTAAGTTCAATATCATTATTTTCTGCTATTAACTTTCCATCTCTAAATGAAAAAATTATTCCTTCCAAGTTCCCACGATTTTTGAGATTACCAAGAATTGATGACAATTCCTCATAATTTTTCAATTTAAATCAACTCTAATATATCATTAAATTATACACTTCAGATTCTATAAATATGGACAATTAAATAAAACTATTTGATTATTATATTATATATGGAAGTCGCGAATTCTAAAACAAATTTAATTAACATAATAAAAAGATCAAACAAAGATTTTATTGAAAATGAATTACGCCCATTTCTAAGAATTCCTAGTCATACGCTTAATTATGAAGGAATCCAAAAAGCTAAAAACTACATTATTTCTTACATATCTGATCTTTCTGAAGAGATTGATGAAATTAAAGGAGAAATTAATCCACTGATTTTAGCAAGAATAGAGGGAGAAATAAAAGAATCTCTCCTAGTATATATGATGTATGATACTCAACCTATTAGTAACGAAAAAGAATGGATAAACTCTCCGTTTAAAGCAGAAATTAGGACTCTTTCTCCACCTCTTAATAAATTAAATAAATGCATTATAGCTAGAGGTGCATATAATTCAAAAACACCTTTAATTAGTTTTTTGAATATTATAAAAATCTTAAAAAAAAATAATAAGCTTCCTATTTCTTTATTACTTTTGTTTGATGGTGAAGAAGAAAAAGGTTCTCCTTCATTATTAAAATTTCTTGAAAAAGGGAAGAATATCAATTTATTCAAAGAATCTTTAGGAATATATTATCCTGCTATAAAGCAAGATCTAAATCAAAATTCTATTTTAAAATTAGGATATAAAGGAATTTTATCGCTAACAATTAGAATCACTTCAACTCACCAGCAACCCCATTCAGCTTTTAGTGGAATTGTTCCTAATCCTGCTTTAGACCTTATTTCTTTACTTAATATGATTTATAGGAATAATCAATTTCAAATTGAAAGCTTAAAAAATCCATATAAACTTACAATGGAAGAACAGGCGATTTTAGATGGGCTTCTAAAAGAATTGAGTATAGAAGAGGTTAAAAAAAAAGCTGGAATCGAAGAGCTAATCGAAGAAGATCCTCGAAAAGCATTTTTAAATTACTTATTTAAGCCTACCTTTAATATTTCAACTTTAAAATCAGGATTTTTAAAAGAAGGCACAAAGAATTTTGTTCCTAATCATGCTATATGTAATATTGATATTAGATTTGCCCATAATGTATCAACTGACTTAATTTGGAGAGATGTTAAAAACAAGGTTGAGGAATTTTCAAAAAGAACCAAATCACAGGTTGAAATAATTAAAAACATTGGATATGAAAGTTCAAGAATAGATAAAGATTCATATCTAGTGAAAAGCCTCGTTAAAAGCGCTGAGTATTTAGGATTTTGTACCGTCTTATGGCCCTTAAGTGCAGCAGCAGCACCTTTAAGTAAAATTCAAAAAGAAACGGGATTAGAGTTTATAACAGGAGGCTTAGGAATCGGTGGATTTGCCCACTCTACTAATGAGTTTATTCAATTAGATTCAATAATCAATACTAGACTCTCATATTATTACTTTCTAAAGGAATATTCTAGATTGATTAAACAAAAAACTAAAACTTAATCAAATAAACCTGTTAGACCCCTTGTCTTTGGCTTAATAGCACTTTCAGAACATAATTCTGCGCAACAAAAGCAAGAGATACACTTTTTTCTTAAAAATATTGGAAAACTACCTTTTTTAAATTCTATTGCATCTGATGCACAATGTTGAGCACACTCACCACATTTAATACATTTAGATTTAATTAATTGGGGTATTTTTTTGATTATTTTATATCCTATATGACCTGACATATAGGCGATAAAACTAGTAAATTTACTTCCCGGTGCATTAAATTTTGGAGTTTGTTTTTTTGCATTCTCAAGAGACATTCCTACGATATTAATATTATCTAAATTTCCAACTCCTAGATTACGTTCAATAGCATTTCTTAAATGAGGAACCTTTTTATATTTTAGTTTTCCAATTTCTGTAGCTATTAAATCTAAAGCAACTTCATCTGTACCAGCAAGGATCAAATTCCATTTTTTCATTGTTCCACCACCAGGTCCCATTCTCCCTTCCATAATCTCTTGTAAATCATAAACAATCAATCTATTTGGTTTATTCTTGACTATCCACGAGAAATTATCGGCTAAAACTTCCCCGAATTGTTCAGCTGTTTTTCCAAAAAGATGATAATGGGCTTTTAAACCTCCCGGGATAATTCCCCAGTAGTTTTTAATAGCTCCTGTCATTGTAGCCTCTAAATGAGATTTTAAACGTGGAAGATTGATTAATGCATCACATTCTTCCACTATTTTTGCTACATGGATCTCTTTCAATCTTAAAGCACCATCAATTTTGGTGGTTGTAGGAGGTCCAGTTTCAAAATCAACAAATTTTACTCCATTTTCTCTGCATATTTCGTAAATTCCAATTTCTTTTGCCACATCTGACCCCAACTTTTGAGATTGACCTGGAGAATCCCCAAGATAAACATTTTGCATTGATATATTTCTTTTTTTTAAATAAGAAATAACACCTTCTATGAAAGCAGGTTGAGTGCATGCATCCTTTTTCGATGTAAGTAAATTTGGTTTCAATAAAATCTTTTTAGAATTAATAAATGAAATATTTTTTTCTATTAATTCAATTGCATTTATAACAGCTTCAGGAATCGATTCATAATCATTTACATCTACAATACTTACTGTAGTTGACATATTTAGACACCACTATAGAATCTTTAATAGGAATTTTTGGTACTTTAAAAGTTTTTTTGGTATTTAGAAATATTCTTCTTATAAATACTCTAATTTAATTAGTTTTTAATCGATAATCTTCGGATTTTCTTTAAATTTATTAATAGAAATTTCTTCTTTTTCTTTTTTATAAGGTTTAACTGGTTTTGTGTCATCTAAAGCGCTATTGCATACCCAGCATGCGTTTTCCATTCCAATTAAAGCATTGACACAATTATTACAGTAAAATGTTTCACATTCTGGGCAGATAAAATTAAATCTTAATACCTTTCCCTTACATACAAGGCATATCTTTTTTTCTTTTGAGATTGAAACTTCTTCTTCAGTTAATATCTCAGGTCTTTTTATTAATCTAAATAAACCTTCTTCAACCTTAACTTCTTTTTTTGGACGTGTTTCTTCCGACTTTTCAGCTGCTTCTCTAAGAGCAAAGTACATGATAAGAATGCTTCCTATCTCCCCAATTCTCATGATTAATTTGAAAATTGAGAGAGGATTTGTCGTGTATAAAATAAAGAAAATTAGGAATAATAAATTAGCAAAGCTTAACTGTAAAAACTTTTTTCTGACTACACCTTGTGAGTTAAATCCTTTAAAAAGTAAACCAAATACATTAAAGATTAAAAAAAGTAATGCTTCACATAACATTAGGAAAAAAATTGGAGATAATGCCTTACTTGAGGTATTTATTATATCCTCGCCAGGAATTATTGGGTATATCAATTCGACATTGTTTGAGAAATCAAAAATGTAAAGTAAAGAAATAATAATACCTAATATTAAAAATAAAGTCAGAAAGTAAAATTCTTTCTCTGGGAGTAGAAGACTAAGAGCTACATAATATAAAAATGAAATTCCAATAATTAGTTCAAATAAGGTGGTCAAAAACCAAAATAATGAACTCATTATATTTTCAATCTCTAAAAATAGTTGTAGATTTTGATTGGTTAGAAGGATTGCGATAAAATCAATACTCGCAGCGAGTTGCCACAATCCAATCCCTATGCTACCTAAACCTAAATAAAAAAGAAGATTAGCATTAGTCTTTTTCGATTTTAGTAAAAAGAATAACCCTAGAACAATAGCAAAAACAAGAAGTCCTAACTGAGTTAAACCATTTGCCCATCCAATAGCATTAAGTGCCATGATTTTTAAATCAATTAAAATTGAGATAACATAGATTTACTTTCAGCTTTACTTAAGTAATCTAGATAAAACAATTATTATATTATTAATTTAATTCGTTTATATAACTTTCATACTCAAATTTTAATTAACAATTTATAATATTTCTTACTATAAAATGTATAAATGATGCTATGTTTTGTCTAATTAGGTTTCATAAAACAAATTATTTTTAAAAATCTAATATATTATATTTATAAAAAATTTTAAGTACAATTAAATTTTTAATTTAAAACAACCAAAATACAGTTTATATAACAAAATTTATAGGTATTAACGAATTCAAAACTAAAAATTAATATATTAAAAAAATCAAAATTAGATATACGTGGAAATTATGCCCGCTGATGCTATGTTTAAGATAGTTCTCTTCGGAGATGGTGGTGTAGGTAAAACTACTTTAATAAACAGATATCTAACAGGTGTTTTCAGAAGTGATTCAACAATAACTATTGGAGTTGATTTCCACGTAAAAAAGATTGATATTGATGGTAAACGAGTTAGTTTACAAATCTGGGATTTTGCTGGAGAAGAAAGATTTAGGTTTCTCATGCCCACTTATGTAGTTGGAGCTTCTGGAGGAATCTTTATGTATGATATTACTCGATATACTAGTCTTAAAAATTTCAGTGATTGGATAGAAATATTTCGAAAAGGGTATAAAGGAGATGAACATCAGATGCCAGTTATTATGGTTGGTAGTAAACTTGACCTTGAATATAAAAGAGCGGTTTCAAGAGAAGAAGCATTTGAATTAGCTAAGAAAAATAACCTTCATACATATATAGAATGTTCCTCTAAAACTGGTGAGAATATAGAGGATGTATTCCTTGAAATTGGACGCATTATGATGAAAAAATCTGGTGTTATGTAAAACTATTTACTAAAAGGAATTTTTCTATTTTTTAAAAATCTCATCTAAATTATTAATAATTAGATCTGGAATCAGATTTATATCGGAGTTTTTGTTTTTTTTTTTCTTCTCAATTAAATCATTCAATATCTTCCTTTTAGTAACCCCTGTCAAAACCATTATGGTCATAACTCCTGCGCGATTACCTGCCAAAATATCCGTATTTAGCCGATCTCCAAAAATACAAGCATTTTTACTGGGAGTATTATTATCATGCAAGATTCTATTTATTCCATCTGGTTCTGGTTTGCCAAAAACTTTAACGGGGTCTTTTCCAGTGCAAGTTACTAAAGCGTTTACCATTACTCCAGCTCCTGGTTTTAATCCACCAGCAACAGGTAAGGTAGAATCTGTATTTGTAGCATAGAATTGAGCTTTCCCTTCTAAAATACATTTTTGAGCAATAGCTAACTTATTATATTTAAAATCTCGATCTAAACCAACAATTACAAAATCTATTTCCCTAATATCGCTAGGGTCTTCAACAATTATATGGCCATGTGATTTTAATTCTGATTTTAAACCAATTTCGCCTATTACAAACATTTTAGCATTTTCCTTTAGGTTTGTGATTTCAGCAGAAGCTATCGAAGCGCTAGTATAAAAATCCGTATACTTGCTTTCAATATTAAATTTTTTTAAACGCTGCACATAAGTTTTCCTTGTTGCTGTTGAGTTGTTTGAATTATATACAACCTTTATACCTAAATTTTTTAGATCTTTAATGATATTATCAACATTAGGGATTAGGGTATCCCCTCGATATATTACTCCATCTAAATCAAAAATCGCTAATGTAATATCTTTTAATTTATCAATAAGGGCTCTCATTGTAAAAACTAAAACCAACCCACTGGTAATCCTAATAGAATTATAAAAAGTTGAATCCCTACAGGAATAAAAATTGGATTCAAAATATTATCTGCTGTGTAAATTGGAAAATAATCTGTAATGAAGAAAACAATGGCTCCTATTATTGCATATATAGGACCTACAATAATTAAGCCAATCAAGTATGCCACTACCACACCAGCTATAAATCCTTCCAATGATTTTATATCTCGACTTGGACACTTGACTTTATGCTTTCCACAACTTTTTCCAACTAGAGCTGCAGCTGCATCTGAAAGGCAAGCTATAAGTATTCCAGAAAAAAAAGCCAAAATATGAAGTATTCCTGACATATAAAGCATATAAGAAAAAATAAATCCTGTAATAATATAAATTTGAGGTCCCGCAGCATTCAATTCCTTTTTTCTTAACATTGAATGTGTTAGAAAGTTAAAAACAGAATATTCTGGACCCCAAATAATTCTGATAAGATCAGATATTATAGCAAACATTAAGGCTCCAATAAGAGCCATCATTGTGAGATAAATTACTGCGTTAAAATCACCATAACTGAAAGGAAATATTGAAACAGGTCCCCAAATTAATTCATAAGCGGGTTGAATGGCATAGATTAGATCAATAACACTATCACTAATGATCTGAGTAACTGGAAAAAGAATACTAAAAAAACCGAAATATGCTAAAGCGAGTAGTAATCCCATTAAATGAAAGCTTTTTCGTACTACCTCCATTTTAAATGTAATATCTTCTCTGTAAGGATTTTCCTTAGTCATTCTCTCAACATATCTTCTTAAAACTGGTTTTTTTCGTTCCTGTGAGATAAGTTGTTCTTTTTCAGTATTAATTTTTTTTAATTGTTTTTTAACCAGTGCAAAAAAGGTAAAATTGAATATTAAAATAAACATTATCCACCATACCATGAATCCATTATAAGGATAGGGAAAAAATCGCACAATAGAATTATAATAGCCAAAAATTAAGAAACAAACGCCACATACAATAGTTGAAATGCCGCCATACCTATTTTTCGCTTTAAATCCTCTTCTTCCTAAAAAGAACATTAAAAATGTTAGGATGAAAAAGGACAATGATAGAGTTAAATTATAAAGAGCATCAACTACTTGCCAATAGTCCATTATTCATCCTCAAAAGTTTTTAACAATTATTGAAATAATTTATTATCTATTAATTAATTTAGCTTTAGTTATGTCACTTAATAAAGGCAATTTTACTAGGGTTTTATCAAGAGAAGCGACAACTGAAATTCCTTTATATTGTACAGGATACCCTGAAATGGATTTTATTGATAATTATATAAAAAAATATAATCTAAGAATTAAGAATGACAATCGATTACTGAATAACAAGAATTATAATATAATTAAACAGATGGGATTTGATGCAATTTCCTTGTGGGATTTTCGACGAGGTGAGGGTGGTTTTGACTTAGATCAGCACAAAAGAGTAGATGGTTGGGGAAGAATATATTATGGTGACTGGTATTCATGGGAGGGGATTTTCAAGAACGAGAAAACTATTTCTGAGTGGAAACATCTTATACTTCCTTCTAATGAAAAATTTTCAAAATTGAAAGAATTTTTGAAAAAAAGTGATATCGAGTTAGAGTATGTTATTTCTTTGCCTGGTTTATTTGAAAAGACTTGGCAATCTATGGGATTTTACCATTTCGCTAAAAGTATAAAAAAAAATCAGAAATTAATTGAAATTGTTATAGATTTTTTTTTCAATTATCTTAACAAATTAATTATTAAACTTCAAAAGTATGGAGCTAAAATATTTCTGATAGCTGATGACTATGGTTATAAAAACAGAACTTTTATTCCAAAAGAAACATGGATTGAATTTTTCTTTAATAAGTATAATGTAATTATTGATCTTATTCATAAAAGAAAAGATTATATTATCTTACACTCTGATGGTTATATCTCTGATATGATGGATATTTTTGTTGATTTAGGATTTGATGCAATTCAAAGCCTTGAGTCTAATGCTGGAGTAAATATTTTTTCACTTTTTAAGAAATTTAAGAACCGTATAGGTTTTATAGGTAATTTAGATATATCTCTTCTTTCATTTGGGATTCCTTTACAAGTGAAAAGTTATGTAGTAAAATTGATTGAAAACGCTAGAAAGAATAATTGTTCTTTAGCTGTTTCTCCTACCCAGCAAATTAATTCAAAATGCCAAGTCGAAAATATTAATGCAATGATAGAAACGACTAAAATATTTAAATAATAATTTTGATAATTACTACAAATAAGAATTTAAAAAAAAATAACAGTGCTAAGGTACGTTAGTAGAAAATATTCTAAACTAGATTAATAAAGAAATAATAATATAATTTAATACATAGTAAGAAATAAAAAAAAATAAATAAAATTAAAATAACTAAATTATATCTATTATAGTAAGTAAGATTATAACATAATAAGATCCTGAAATATATCCAAATTATAAATCAATTAAAAAATGACTTCCATGGAGCCAACTACCGAAAATCTTGATGATATTTTAAAGAAATTGCTTGCAGCCATCCCAGAAGTGAAAGCTGCTGCAATTGTTTCTGCTGAAGGTCTACCCATAGCATCAGCACTTCCCCAAGGAGTCGATGAAACAAGAATAGCAGCTATGACTGCTGCGTTGCTCTCATTAGCTGAAAGATCGGTTATCGAGATGGAGAAAGGGGAATTCGATCAACTTTATGTTAAGGGTAGCGATGGTTATCTCTTAGTTTTACAAGCTGGCCCCAATGCAGTATTAACTGTTTCTACAACCAAAGATGTAAGATTGGGCTTAATATTTTTAGATTGTAAAAGAACATGTGAAAAAATCGCGAAATTAATTTAGTCTTCTTCTATTACTGTCTCGTTTATCACATCATAATAAAGATAGATATACGAATATTTTAGTACCTCACATTTCTTAAGCCTTAAAGCTTTAATATTGTAAAGATCGTCATCTTTTCGAGGGGCAGGACCATCAAACAAAGTAGATGTATTATTTCCACCAACTATACAAGGTGCTATTATTAGTGCTATATGATCAATAAGCTTTTTTCTAAGGAATAAAGAGTTTAAAATCCCCCCAGATTGAATGGATAACTCTTTAATTTTATAGTCTTCTTTAAGTTTAAAAAAAAGATCATCAAGATTAATCTCATTTGGATAATATATAACAATAAAATCCTCTTTATCTGGAATCTTAAATACAGGATGTTTTTTGTTATTTGTTACCAAATATATAGATTTAAATGATTTTATAAGGTAATTTAATCCATTTTTTGTAAGGTGTGGTTTACGATCAATAATAATTAGACTTACATCCTTGTGGTCATCAGCTTTTTCACGTGAATTTACTCCAATTTTGGCTAGAACTTTTCCACTTATTATCGCATCCCTTTCTGTCTCGAATAAATAATTATAATACTGAAAAACACCTTCTCTAATTCCTCTGATTTTTGGAAAATCAATTTCTTGATCACGTTCATCCACATCTCCAGTAGAAATTTTTCCATCTATTGATTGCATTAGAAAAAGAGTTGTTTCAGGGCGATTCTTAATCATTGAATTCTCACTTTTTATTTGATAATATAAAGTAATAATATAAAATGTTAAATATGATTATGGTCAGTTGAATTATCAGTGAAGTGTTCAGAAAATCAGATAATCTATCAAATCTGTTGCAATAAAAAAAATAGTGTTTGATATCACAAATAAAATAATTTTTCTTTTGTGATATTGTCTCCTTACCTGTAAGATTTTCTGTTTGTACTCTGGATCTTTCTCAGGATTGACTTGCCAAAATCTATCCAATCTTTTTTTACCATATCCTTGGGGTCCATATGATGAATAAAACACATGCTTCGCGATATTATTAGTTCCTGAAAATTTAAAAGTTAGAATTATATAAATTGCCCAAGGTAAGAGGGAAATACCTGTAAAAGATATTAGGAAAATATCTGAAGTAGGTAAGGGGACGACATAGCCCCGATAGGGATCAAATATCCCAATTATAACAAATATAACACAAAAAATAGTGGAATATATTACATAAATTTGAAATGGATTATTCCTAATGAGTAAATAGAAGAAACTGAATAAAAATAGTGTAGCCGAAACAATATTCATAATTTTAAAGATAATATTATTTAGTATTATTATAGCACTTAATATCATCAGAATAAAATGGTAAAAAGCAGCAATAATATCTAGTATTTCAGTAGCCTTTTGATTGTCAGTTTTACGTTCTATCGAGATTTTATGATTTCTATTTTTAAAATTAGTCATAAATTACCCTCGAGGGTTAAAAGACTATATAGATTTAAAAACCTTTGGTAAAGCCAAATTGAACAATTATTAAACAATCCAACACATCATTAATTATGGAAGTACAAAAAAGTAAGTATTTTATTAATTTAGAAGATGCTATTAGGTTTAAACAAATGGAAGGATTAGAAACAACAATTCTATCAGGGTTGAAGGGAGAACAAATGATGATGGCTCTCAATGCAACCTTACCAGGTCATACCGTCCCAACTCATTCTCATGAGCACGAGCAAGTGGGTATGGTCTATAACGGTAAGGCAATACTTCGAATCGGAGATGAAGAGCGAACTGTTAAGAAAGGAGATTTTTATTCCATCCCCGCTAATACTCCGCATAGTGATACTTGCATCGGTAATGAACGTTTTATTATGCTTGATATTTTTTTTCCAATAAGGAAGGATTTTCTGAAAAAGTTAAATATTTAATAAATGAATCTATTAAAAGCATTATTGATTATTTCTCTAAGTTTACTCTTTTCTACCTCTGAACCCAATTGTATTGGTTCTCCATTAACATAAATTCCCCTTTCTATACCATATTGCTGTAAAACTCTTTGATCAACTACAGAAAAATCATTAAGAATAACATCATTTCCATATTCCGAAACTACTTCTCGGACTCTTTGAGTCTCTACATCACTAGTCAAACAAAATCTATTCCAAAATAAATCAATGATAACTTTTCCTTTTATAGAGTTAAATTTATATTTTTTCTCACGAAAATAGGGTGGTTCTGCGTCTATATCAATTTTTTTCCATAAAATTGCTTCTTGATTCCGTCTTTCTGCAACTTCAAATCCTAATTTTAAGAAATATTCAGCTGGCATAAACCAAAAACCCCAGAAATAAGCTACGGTCGCTAATCCTTTACATTTTTGATTTATAGTTTCTTTTTCAGCAGCAGTAATTAACTTCGCTCCTATTCCCTTTTTTGAAAATTTTGAGTGTGATACTAAGCAAGGAAAAACCATCAAATCTTTACCTTGTATTAACCATGGAGATATCTCAATTGGCATAATATATAAAAATCCGGCACGAATTCCATCTAAAAGCGCTACTTTGACTTTCAATCAATTTTTTTCCATACTTTTAAGCCAAGATATTCGGCGTGGATAAGACTGTTCATATTCAATGTTGTTCTCATTGACATGAGTGCAGGTACCAACATAATATTCATCATCTTCTATCATATCTCGAATTGTAATTGTTATTTTATTCAACTAATTTTGTTCCAAGAAATATAATTCTTAACATAATTGTAATGATTGAAAAATAGATATTTAAATTAATAAAACTAATTTCCATCCCAGTATCTGATATTAAATATATCAATTTAAATTACTTTAAAATTTATAAGAAAAAAAAATGTTGAATAATTATGAATGATAAGAACCATTATTATGCTGTAATTAAGCCATATAGGCAAGATTTTATTATAAATCCAAAAAAAGAAGAAGAACAACTCATGTCTGAACATTTTGAGTATTTAAAATCATTATTAAACCAAAAAAAGCTATTTCTTGCAGGACCAACTTTAATTCCTGAAGATCCTTTTGGTATAATAATTTTAATAACTCAATCTGAGCAAGAAGCGAGAAATCTGCTTGAGGAAGATCCATCAGTGAAAGCTGGGATTCAAAAGGTAGCAGATCTAAGGCCAATTAGATTATCTCTCACTAAAATATGATATAACTATCCCATTATACTATATAGCCAAAGAAAACTTACAATCGCATTAAAAAAGTAAAGGGATAAAGCTCCACAACATATAAACACTATTCTTCTATACACATTAAAATCAAGTAATTTTTGAAATTTTCTTCTTTGACTTAATTTGATTGCTTTAAATAAACTAAAGCTATGATATCCAATCACTACAATTATTAATGTATAAGGGACAATCCAATTATAAGGAAAACCAATAAGCTTCAGAATAAATCCCGTTTCATAATCGAGGATTAAAATCGTATCTGTAAGTAAATTACTTACAATGATATTACCATTATCGATTATATCAGCATCATAAGGATTTGCAAACCAAGGTGATTTTATTTCCTTAACAATCGATTGTGAAACCATGTCATATACCAATAGTCTATTATTTCCAGAATCAGTTATTAGTCGTAATCCATTTCCGATATCATCACAATCTCTAGCAAGACGCAATTTTCCATGTGGATAATCTAACTTAAATTCCCAAACGACTTCTTTTGTTGTTGTATTAATTTCTATTATTCTATCATTTCTAGTATCACAAATTACAGTATTCCCGTTTTCATAACGATCTGGGTTATGTTGATGATTAAGTATAGAGGTATTGTCTGGTTGGCCATATAACCATGTTATTTCCTTGGTTTCACTATAATTAACTTCAATAATTATATTAAGATTATTTAATGATATCAGAATTGAATCATAATTTCTTCCAAAAAATGATCCATTTATGAAATCAACATCATTGAGATGAGACCATGAATCGATAAAGCTATCTTGATTTTCTAAAAAAGATAAATCAGTCCAACCTTGCTCAAGACTGAATTTTGTCCAATTTACATCTGTTGAGTTTAAAGCATCCCAACTCCAAACGATCTTAGAAGGATCATTGATATCCACCTCAATGACTCTATTATTTGATGTGTCTGCCATTAATATATTTCCATTTGGTAAAATATCACTATCATGGATAAAAAATTCTTCACGATGATTTTCCCATTGAATCTTCCCATTGATATCTATAATTACCACTTTCCCCCATATTGGTGATACTAAATAATTTCCACTATAGGTGCCTTCTGAAATGTAATCTACATCACAAGGACCATTATAAGGCATGAAAGCAGGGATAATGCCATAAAAAACTATTGATAAGCAGGAAAAAAGGATAATAATTCCAATGAAAACGTGTTTTTTTAAAATTCTCATATTCCTTTTATTTTTCCTATTCTCTAATATCCTATATAGAATGTTATACTTGCACTTATTACGAAAACAACTAGAAATGTAATTGAAAATCTAAATGAAACCCTCCAAGCTTGTACTTCCTCAGGAATATTCATTTTTTTTTTAAATATATATAATAAACTCATAATACTTGATTGTATGAACGAATAATACATTGAAAATACCCCAAATAGAAGTAAACCTCGAAAAAGATAGTTGATATCAAAGCTACCAATGTCAAATAATATGCGCTGAAGAAAATAATAACCTACTCCTCCAATAACTCCAAAAATGACTTTTATCCAAAATAAATAAACTAAATATGAGTCTTCAATCTCGCTTGAATGTTTAACTTCAGATTGAATTAAATCATTTTTGTCAACATAATCTCGCATTTTTAAAGCAGCATATTTTAATATTACATTTTAAATATTATCATACTAAATATATCAATATAAAATCTCAATTTATCTATAATTTTCGGAAAGGTGATTGTAATTAATATAAAAGATAATTTATGGATAATTTCTCTAGTAGCTGGAATTTTGGGAGTGATATCCATCTTTCTACCAGTATGGACATATAATGTTGGAGGGGATTTTGCTGTTGGTTGGTTATGGGGTACATATATCTATAATGGTTTATTTGATTCTATTCCAATAGATGAACCCATTGTTATCTTAGGTATTGTTGGAGCTATTATAATTGCGATTGGAGCTGTAATATTACTAATAGCAGGAATAATTGCAAAGATCAAAGATAGAAGTATTAATTTGTTATATCTTATTGGAGGAATTTTACCCATTATTGCTGCTATTATCTATATAGCTGGTGTTGCAGTAGAATATCCTGCTTGGTGGATGGTTTATACTATAAATGTTGCAGGTATCTTCCCCTTCATCGCTGGAGGATTGGGTATAGCAGCAGGAATATTAGGCTTAATACTAGGAAGAAAAGAATAAAATTCAACTTAAATTATAAATTATTTTTTTTTTAAATCTTAAATTCTAAATTATTAACAAGAATTCTGATATTGCTTTCTTTTGGAACCAAGAACATGAGTTTTTCAAATTTGTCAATACATTTTTAATTTCTTAAAATTAGAGTTAAAAAAACTATATTTTAAATAATTGTACATCGAATATTTCTAATATAAATCTAATAATAATTAAAGGTTTGACATACAAAAAAGGTGATTCAAATTAATATTATTATAAAAGAAAATTTATGGATAATTTCAATAGTAGCAGGAATACTAGGTGTATTAACCCTCTTTACCCCAGCATGGGGAGATATATCTGGAATTGAAATTGAACTTGGTTGGTTATGGAATTTATTCGTAGAGGGCAGCTATGTTGGATTGATCCCATTGGATGAGCCTATTGCTACTTTTGGGATTCTAACAACAATTATGATTATAATAGGAACAAGTTTATTACTATTAGGAGGAATCCTTAAAAAATTAAAAGACCGAGAGATTAATTTATTATATCTTATTGGAGGTATCTTACCACTTATAGCAATTATAATATACATGGTTGGTGTTGCAGTAGAATATGAAGGTTGGTGGTCTTATTATACTGTAAGCGCTGGGAGTATTCTCCCTTTTATTGCTGGTGGATTAGGTATAGCAGCAGGAGTATTTGGATTGATGCAAGGAAGAAAAGCATAAAATTCACCTTAAATTATAATTAATATTTTTTTTTAAAACTTAAACTCTAAAATCTTAACAAGAATTTTGATATTGCTTTTTTTTGGTAACAAGTACGTGAATTTTTCAAATTTGTCAATATATTTTTCATTGCATAAAATTAGAGTTAAAAAAACTATATTTTAAATAATTGTTCATCGAATACTTCTATTATAAATCTAATAATAATTAAAGGTTTGACGTACAAAAAAGGTGATTTAAATTAATTTTAATATAAAAGAAAATTTATGGATAATTTCAATAATAGCAGCTGTGTTAGGAGTAATAACACTCGTCACTCCCGCGTGGTCATATGCATACGGAGGAAGTTTTACATTTGGTTTTTTATGGGGTGGCTATGTACATGATTGGCAATTTGATTTTATCCCAACGGAAGAACCTATTGCTTATTTAGGGGATATTGCCGCATTAATTGTTATAATATCGTTAGCTATATTGATATTTGCTGGAATATTTGCCAAAGTTAAAGATAGAGACATCAATTTGTTATATCTTATTGGAGGTATTTTACCCATTATTGCTGCTATTATCTATATAGCTGGTATTGCTGTAGAATATTCAGGGTGGTGGTCTTATTATAGCGTAAATGCTGCTAGTATTTTACCATTTATATCTGGAGGATTAGGTATCTTCGCAGGAGTAATGGGCATATTAAAAGGACGAAAATTTTAAAAATGTTATCTCAATAAGATATTAATTCTTTTTTTTTTATGATCTCAATGAAATTGAAAAACCACAAAATATTAATTTTTCTATACATTTTCACACTTACTCAACTTCATTAAATTTCATTAATTTTATGAGTAAGTTCTTATGTTCAAACTTTATACTATTGAAGGTAAAATTGAAATACCACCATTTTTATTTGACCAAGAGAAGAATGTAAGCGCTAGAATAATTCTTGCTGAAGATTATGAAGGAATTATAACTAGAGATTATGGTTTCATTATAGCTGTTGTAGATGTTCTTGAAGTAGGAAAAGGTATAATAATTCCGGGTAATGCTAATACCTTCCATGAGGTTATATTTACCATTCTTACATTCAAGCCTACCGTTTCAGAAGTAGTCGAAGGAACTGTAGTAGAAATAGTTGATTTCGGTTCATTCGTACGTTTGGGCCCATTAGATGGGTTAGTTCATGTGTCTCAAATCTGCGATGATTATATTTCATATGAACAAGTCGGAAACCGATTTATTGGTAAGGAAACAGGAAAAATTCTTGAAGTAAATGATCAAGTTAGAGCTAAAATAATTGCAGTTTCCCTAGGAACAGGAAGAAGTGGTAAATTAGGGTTGACAATGAGACAAAAATTCCTTGGAAAAGAAGATTGGATTGAAAATGATATTGAAGAAATGTATGCTGAAAAGGAAGGAAAATCAAAAGAAACTACTGATGAAGAAGATGATACATAATAAAAGAAGTGAAGAGGTAAGTAAATATGAAAGAAAAAGCATGTAAAAATTGTCATTTAATTACTAAAAATGAGACAGTCTGTCCTAAATGCAAGACTCATACTCTTAGTGAGGATTTTACTGGAGAAGTTATTATCATCAATCCTCAAGAGTCTAAATTTGCTGAATATTTAAAAATCCATTTTCCAGGCAAATATGCTTTGAGAGTACGCTGAAAATGTAATCAATAAGATATTATTTTTAAAATCTAAATACTTTCATATCTTGAGTTTAATGGAATATAATTTAAGAATTCCTCAAGATAAAAGATATTTATTTGCTGAACCTTTAGATTTTTTAATTGCGGGTTCTCGTAAGGATACAATTTCACAGGTAGAAAACATTTTTAAGGATCAGTTAAAATCTGGAAGAAAATTTAACTTTTACATAACTGGAGACATTGTGGCAAACGACTTCTTGTCGAACCCATTTTTAAGAAATTATGTTAAATTATGCATAATTGATGAAAAAACACAGAGAAATCATATAAATTTAAAATTTGAAGATTTTTTTGAAAGAACAGTCGAATTTCAAAATCCTGAGGGAACAATAAATAAAGAATTCTGGATTATTATCCGAGAAATCATTAAATCTGAAGAAAAATCATTAATAAAAATAATTAAAGGAGAGGAGGATTTGTTAGTTCTTCCTCTTGTGCTTGAAATTCCAATTTTGGAAGAAGAAAAAAATTTTGCTTTTTATGGACAACCTCCAATAACAGATTCTAAACTTATGATCCCCGAGGGAATTGTGATTGTTGATGTTGATGAAAATACTAAAGAAAAAGTAAAAAAAGTAATATCTCTCATGGAAAAATTCTAATTATTTATTCATATCTCATTAATTTTTATATCTTATCGATTTGAAAAAGCAAAATTTTATTTTTTACCTATTCTTTAGAATGATATAATTTAACGATTTAGCTTAAAAGATCAATACGTTTAAAATGTCATTTAACATTGAAATAATAGAAGAAAAGAAAAATCCTCTTATCGAGCGCACAGAAATTAAATTTCGAATAGATCATTTCGGCGTAAGTACTCCAAATAGATTAGAGGTCAAGAAAAAAATAGCAGCAATGCAAGCTAGTGATGAAAAGCTTACTATAATAAGAAACCTTGGTACCCATTTTGGAGCATCTCATGTCATAGGAGAAGCTTATATCTATAAAGATGCAAAAGAACTTCAATATTTCACACCGTTTCATATCCAAGTAAGGAATCTTGAAAAAGAAAAACGAATTGAAATCAGGCAACTGAAGAAAAGAAAGGAACCTTATAAGCATTTATTCGAATATTAAATAATATAAAATTGAATGATCAAAATGAAATCATCAAATTATTATAAAATTGAAGGAGACAAATTAGTAAGAACCCATAGATCATGTCCTAAATGCGGTCCGAGTTATTTTCTAGCTTCCCATTATGACAGGTCATCTTGTGGGAAATGTGGATACACAGTTTTTAAGAGAAAAGGAACAGCAAAAAGTAAAACTACGAGAAGATCTCCTAGAAAACGAACGAAAAGCATAGATGGTTAGATTAAGTAAGAATTATTTTAATCTTTGAAAAATTAAAGCTTTCGTTTAACGCCTTATTATCCTTTAAGTCAACTTTGTAAATTAAAAATTTGGCGAAATTAATGAAAAGTTTATGTCTAGGAATTGAATCTACTGCACATACATTTTCAGTAGGCATTGTTAACTTTGATGGTAAAATATACAGTTTAGTAAATGATACTTTTATACCTGAAAAAGGAGGTCTTCATCCTTTCCTAGTTCGTGAACAACACTTAAATAATTTCATGAAAATCATAAATAAAGCACTTAATGAAGCACAAATCTCTATAGATCAAATTAATTTAATTGCTTTCAGCCAAAGTCCTGGTTTAGGGCCTGTACTTAAAATTGGTGCTTGGGTGGCTCGTTCTTTAAGCCAACTCTTAAAAATACCAATAGTTGGAGTAAATCATTGTATAGCGCATATAGAAATTGGTCGTCTAAAATGTGATATTAAGGATCCATTAAGTCTTTATGTAAGCGGAGGGAATACCATTGTTAGTGCTTTTGAATCAGGAAAATATCAAATTTTTGGAGAGACATTGGATTTAGCAATAGGTAATATGATCGATTCCTTTGCACAAGATGCTGGATTACAACATCCCGGAGGTCCTAAAATTGAAACACTAGCGAGTGAATCACAAAAATATATCCCATTACCTTATGTCGTAAAAGGCATGGATTTATCATTTTCTGGCTTATATACCGCAGCAAGATATTTACTTCAATCTGAAGATTATGGTAAGAAATATAATTTAAGCGACTTAGCTTATTCTTTACAAGAAACTGCTTTTGGAATGTTAACAGAAGTTACAGAGAGGGCTTTAGCTCATACAGATAAAAAAGAAGTTTTACTTACGGGAGGAGTAGCTGCGAATAAAAGAATTCAAAAAATGATTGAATATATAAGTAATGAACATAAAGCTCGATTCGAAGTTGTACCACAAAAATTCGCAGGTGATAATGGAGCTATGATTGCGTGGACAGGTATTTTAAGATACAAGATAGAGGGTGGGTGTGAATTATCTGAGACAATAATTAAACCTAAAGAGAGAATGGATCAAATAACAATCCCATGGAGAGGTTAATTAAAGTTGATTTTAGATATAAGAAAGGAAAAAATAATTAGAAAAGGTGCTGAAGCAAACCTACACTATGGCTATTGGTTTGGAAAAGAAGTAATTTTTAAACACCGGATTCCAAAGAAATATCGAATTGAAGAATTAGATAAAAAAATAAGAACTGAAAGAACATTAAATGAAGCTCGAGCCCTAATAAAAGCGAAAAGTTATGGAATAAATGTCCCACAAGTATTCGAAATTGATACAGAGAATTCTACTATTGTAATGAAATTCATTAAGGGTACAAAGTTAAAAGAAAGTCTCTCTAAATTAGAAAATTCTCAAAAAAAGAAATACTTTAATCAAATTGGTTGCATTATTGCCACTTTACATAAAAATGGACATATCCACGGAGATATTACTACAAGTAATATCATAATTACTCCAGAAGAATATATATTCCTTATTGATTTTGGCTTACATGAATCTTCTGATTCGATAGAAGATAAAAGCGTTGATTTACATCTTTTAAAAAGAGTTTTGATCTCATCACATGGAAATGATGCTGACACTTGTTATAATGCTTTTATTAAAGGTTATAGAACGGAATATTCAAAAACTGACTTGAACGAGTGTGAAATGATCATTAAAAACGTAGATGTTATTTCTACTAGAGGTAGATATATAAAACCGGAAGAAAGACTCTGAAATCATTTTAAAAAGAGTGCTACTCATTTTCATTTAATTTTACGTACGTAATAAAAGATGTTCAACTAAACTATTTATTTATTGTTTAAAATGTTCATCTCAATAATTAAACAATCAAAATAATTTATAACTGATATAGAATGCTTTAAATAAGATTTTTAAATAGGATAGCTTTTTATAGGTAATTGACTTATAATATAATATTAGAAAAGCGTGAATATAATTTAAGGGCAAAGAATATATCTGCTTTCTAATTCACTTTTATCATGAGAAATAAGAGAATTTTAGAAGCAGTAATTCTTGGAGTTATTTAATAATGGATACCGATAAAAAGAAAAAAAAGAAAAAGATGGTCAATATAACAATCAATCTTCCTGAGATCTATGATGAAAATATCAAAAAACTTATTGGTATGAAAGTAGTTGCTTCTCGATCAGAAGCAATTAGGACGGCCCTCAGAGATTTTCTTCATAACGAGTATAATAATCTGAAATTATTAGGATATTTTGAAGACCCTAATTAAAAATACTTTTCCTTCTCGTTTAAATAGCAGGTTAAAATTTAATAACATAAAATTAATACTCATACTATATTAGAAATAAAATCATATTTAATCACAATGCAGTTTTTTAGCGTTACTGAGAATGGAGCATTGAGAAGGGCTAATAAAGTAGATTTCAATGTAAAAAAAGTATTTTTAATTGATGATATTAAAACTATTTATTTATGGTATGGTCTCAATGCTTCTCAAAAGAAAAAAGATTTGAGTTTACAAAGAGCAGAAAAGTTAAAAGAACAAAGAAAAAAATCTACTAAAATCGAAATTTTAAATCAAAATCAAGAATATGGCTCATTTTTAGCAATTATGGATATTTTAAAAGAGGGTATAATCCAAAATCATGTAATTGAAAGAAGACCTGAATTGAAAATAAAATTTCTAAATACAGTAGAGCTGATAGATGCCGGAATAGATCCTGATTTTGAGGCTGAAATAACCTTAGAAGCTCATAAACTTTCTCAAAAAAATTACTCTTACGAAGAATTATGTAGAAAACTTGCAGAATTACAGCTAACTTTCTTAAAAGGAAAGTCTAAAGCTTCAGAAAAGGATATAAAGAAAAAATATGAAGAAATATATAAATCTTCATCAACCTATGACGAGTTATGTTGGTTAATTTCGGAAATGAGTAAGTTCATTCAAAAAAAACTCTAATTTTAGTCCGTTTTTCTGCATCTTATTGTTAATGGGGTTTTAATATCACAGAAACATATATATTTATTAAATAATGCATTCACTGCTTTAATGTAAGCACCATTTTGACCAACTGCTATATGATAAATATTTAAATTTTTTAAAAAGCAAATTGAGACTTCATATTTTCCCTTAATATTATTAGTTTCAAGATAGATATCATGGATACATAAATCAGGAAAAAGATTGAAGATTAAATTGATAAGGATATAATCTATTCTGATTATCATAATTTTCTTGTGCTTAATCTGGTTTCTCATAGAATTCAAATAGGATTTTGCTTCAAAGTAATTTTTCTGATTTATGAAAAAAAAGATAAAATCCATATCCTCAATTCTAACTATGATAATATATGATGGATCTATTTGAGTCTTCGAGAAAAAGTACTTATGTAGTTCAAGTTCATAATTTGTATATTTTGAAGGCTTTATTGCTAATCTTTGATAAAGAATTAAATCATCCAGAATTGTGTAAAACATCACCAATTTATCTCTTAATAATTTTATAAAGTACTATAAAATGCATTTTACACTATTGTATTTGCTAGCCTCATTAATCAATCTGGAGTATAAACCTTATTGATATTATTTAAATTTTAAGCAGTTATTTTTTTCTGTGCCACTTAAGGTAACAATGTTCAAAATATAACTCTTTAAAAATAGTTTTAATTACTATATTCACAATACTTACATTAGTGTTTTGATAAGCAATCAATTCGCTAAAATTTAATATAAATTGTGGTGTGGGGATATATATTTTTCAAATAAATTATGATAATAATCTAAATTTTCTTTTCCTTTTTTTATGTTGGTTTGCACTTTCAGCTTTATATTACTTTAAGTTAGGGAGATCACGTAGTATCCAATTTAAAATATCTGTTATTATGATATCAACTATAGTTTTCATAGCTGTTATTGCTTGTTTACAAGCAGGTAGTTTTAATAATTCATGGATAACAATGTTTATTTTTTATCCTGCGGGAATTTTAGTTACTATTTTGTTAATAAATTATGCTTTAAAGATTATCACTGAATCACAGAAGAGTTTAACAGAAGTTATTCAAAAATCTTCCGAAAGTTCTATACAGGTTTCTAATATTGCAACAGAATTAGCTGCTAGTGCGAGTGAAGTAAATGCTGCTACTGAAGAAATCGCTTTAACAACTCAAGGAGTTGTAAATGAAAGTCAACAAATGATGCAATCATCAAACGAAATTCAGAATGTTATAGATCTCATTACAAATATAGCTGATCAAATTAATCTGCTTGCACTTAATGCGAGTATTGAAGCAGGAAGGGCTGGTGAACATGGAAGAGGATTTGCTGTCGTTGCTGATGAGGTTAGAAAATTAGCAGAAGAGTCTAAAAACGCAGTCAATACAACAAAGCAAAAAATAGAATTAATAGTTCGTCTAATTAATTCAACTTCAAACTCAATATTGGGTATAAACTCTTCTACAGAACAACAAACAGCTTCCATGGAAGAAGTATCATCCACAGCAAATAAATTAGGGAGTCTTGCTGAAGATTTAAAAGATGAATTATTTAAGTATAAACTCCAAAGGTAAAAGCTTATTTAACGACGTCCTCTTATTTTTCGTGCTTCTCTTTCTACTTCTCTTAAGATAATTATATCATCCATTCTAACAGGCCCTTTAACATTTCGAGTCAAAATACGATTCTTATCAGGACCTTCTAGAATCCTTACTTTTATCTGAGTAATTTCTCCTGTAAGTCCCGTACGACCAATTATTTGAATTACTTGAGCTGGTGTGGATTGATCTTGAACAGCGACTGCTTTAGATTTGTCTAGCTTAACCAAATATTTTCACCAATTTACTTTATTTTTTTACTCCTTCTATATTTTTAATAACATCCTTCAATATTCCTTCATTACCAGTTCCTACGTTTTCAATGGCAATAGCACTTGAAGATACATTTATTCTTACCGTATTTCCTAATTCTTTTTTGGTTGAAAGATATCCATAAGGAATCCCCTTCTCTTCACATAAAAGTGGGATATGGAACAGAATTTCGGGAGGTGAAACATCCTCTGCTAACACAACGAACTTAGCTTGTACTCTTTCAATTGATTTTGTTACTTCATTCATACCCTTTCGTATTTTTGAATCTCTTGATTCAGCGATCGTTCCTAAAACGTTCTTTATCTGACTCTTGACCTTATCAGGAAGCTTAATTTTTATATATGATATATTTAATCATCTCCTTCAAATATATTTTAATTTAGATATATTTTCATTAATCATTGATATAGTATGAGAACTGTAGTAAAAGATATTAAATAAAATTTTGGATTTAATAATATTAGGCTCTTTAAATCTCTGGTACCCACGTTAGATTCCTTTTAACAGGGAGTGCCCACCACCTCCCCATGACATCATATTCAACATCATACAAATCTGCACCGTGAACTGAAGTGATCATTGAGTGATAGCATGGTGCATGAACGTATAATTCCGCAAATAACCGCCATTGAATATCATGGTAAATTTGATTTCGAGCATCATCATCCGTTGTTTGTAATGCTAATGCTAACCATGCCATTACCTGTGGATCATTAACCTGACATGCATTTGAGACTGAAATATTGGAATACAATGGATCAAGCATATTGAATGGATCCATATGATCCGGACCCCATCCGATAAAAAATAATTGATATTGATCATATACTCCAGGAACATACCAATGCCACCCATACCACCAATCAAAACCTCCATTTATAACCGTAATACCTATATCATCAAACCAGTCTTTTAACAGGGGATATAAATCGGATCTGAACCAATTATCTGTATTGTAATTGTATGTGAAATTGTTAAGATCTGTAGCTTCCCAATTCGAATCTTCAGTATTAGCGCTTATATTTAAATTTAATATTCTTGCATCTCCTCCAAGTCCATCTATAATAACTTGTCGTGCGATTGTTAAATTGTAAGTCGCAGATCCATTACCTGTTGCCGTTTGAGGTGAGTCTCTTAACCAATGATTGAATCCCGCACCATATCCTGGAGAAATCGCTCCATATGCACGAAAAGCACGACGTTCGAGCATCTCTTCTATGATATAAGTGTAATTAATTGCATAAGACATCGCTTTCCTCCATGTTACATTTATCTGGTGTGTATTGAAACATAAATATTGATAGATTAACCCCGGTTGCTCAGCTTCATAGACAGTAATCCAAGGATTAGTTCGAAACGCTGGAAGGAGGTCTGTTATAGTACCAAAAAGAACATCAATATCACCAGCTAGCATAGCGTAGTTTAATGCTGAAGGATCATCAATAACACTGTACACCATTGCATCAAACATGACAGGTGCGGCAACAGGAGTACCACCACCTAATGGAACACCACCCCAGTAATCTTCAAAAGCAGTAAATCTTACTTCTGTGTCCGTAATGTAATAGTCATATATATAAGGACCAGTTCCTACTATATCTCCAGTTAAATCAATAATTGAAGTTGCTGGAGTAGAAGCAGGGGATAAGATACCACAGGAGATATATGCCATCGCATCCAAAATTGGAGCATAAGGAGAAGTTAAGGTAAAGACCACTGTATCTACGTCTGTTGCAACAATAGAAGAAAATACAGGGGTTCCATCAGGGAATTCATACAAGGAATGAACTTTTACAGCTCTTCCATCAGAAGGTAATTCTCCAGTATGATTCATTAAGTACATGAATCGATTGAAATTCCAGGCAACGGCAGCTGCATCCATAGGCGTGCCATCATGGAAGGTGATACCGGTTCTGATATCTACTGTAAGGATTGTATTACCTCCAGACCAGACGTAACTTGACGCAAGCCAGTTGATTCGAGGCATTGTTTCATCTATAATAAATTGACGAGTATCATATGTAAATAATGTTTCAACCACCTGTTCAATTACGTCATTTGATACCTGATCCCAAGAATCTGTTGGATCATGATCATTAGGCCCAGATCCAGTTCCTATGACAAGGGTTTCGAGATCTGGTGGATAAACCTCAACATAACCGATTTGTAATGAAAATTGTATTAAGATTGTCAAGGTGTTAAATAATATACAAAAAGATAAAGCTACAATTATTTTATCTTTTTTTTCCATGGGAATCATTTATACCAATACTAATGGATTCACTAATAATTAAAATATTATTCCTTAAATATCAATTTAAAGTTTTTTATTGATTTTAAATGACTAAGTGATATTGTAACTTATGCTAAAATGAATTAATACACCCAAAAAATAATTTTTAACAACCTGAAACCCTCAACAGCTCAAAACAAAAACAATAATTTAGATTTATACTAATTATTCCATACTTCAGACTTTTGCGTTTATTTTTATGTGTAGGGAGATTCTGATATTATTCATCTTAGATAATAAAGTTTATATTTCTAGTTCTGAAATATTTAACAAGAAAGTTTTATTAAAAATCTAAATATAATCAATTTAATTATTCTTTAAGAAGGCGAAAAAATGAGTAGTAGAACTAGTAATAAAGGTTCATTTTTCCTCCCGATTTTAATATTTTCAATCGCTCTGTTCATTTATTATTCCAATACATTTACTTTTCCTTCAGGTTATTTCTTTATATCTGTTTTTGGATGGGTTCCAATATTCAATTATTCTATAATTTATATTAATATTCTAACTCCTCTATTTGTTGGATTTTTCTCTTGGTCAATAGTAATATATTACTTTGGGACTAGTAATGCTAAAAGGTTTAGAAGAGCAATTAAATCTATGTTATTATTTTACCCTTTCTGGCTAGGAATAAGTATTTTCTCATTAAATATTGGAGCATCTTCATTTAATAACATCTGGATCTTAGCTCATCTATCAATAAGGTTTTGGAGCATTGGGGGTTCATTATTAGCGTTTATTATGATAACCAACTTTATTTTATATAGATTTGACAGAGCAATTATGAAAAATGCCCTAAATAGAGACGCTTTAGTGTTAGACAAAAAATTTATTCCTAGATCGAAATTAATACGAGTAATAGATTTTTTTGAAAAGCAACAAATATATGTATTGCTATTTATCATATTATCCATTGGATTATATTTTAGTATTTCAAATTTTGCACGATCAGAAAGTTATCATTTACTAGGTTTTGTTTTTCTATTTTTTACTTTGTTTATAGGGAACTTAATATTTATTATTAATTACCTCTACTCAATAAATCAAGATTACCATACTGCTATTAAGCAAAAAGAACAAGAGTTTTATTTAAATGATTATGAAAAACTATTAAGGAAATTGAATGAATTAATTGAGGAAGGTAATAAATTTTTTTCTGAAGAATTATTTGAAGAGGCTATCAAAAAATGGAATAAAGTTCTTGAAATTTATAAAAAAGTTTTGAACCTTGCTAAAGCAAAACATAAAATTCGTGAGAATATCCGAGTTTTACAATTAAATTTATTAGATGCTTATAAAGGAGCTGCGATGGTTCATCTTAATAATGGTCAAGAAGCATATAAAAATCAAGACGTAAAACTTACTCAAACTGAATGGGATTTGGCGTTAAAAGACCTTCAAATGATATTAAAGCTCGCCAAGAGAAAATCTGGAATAAATCCTAAAGAAATTAAATCAAAAATTAAGGAAATTCAAAACAACCTCAAGCGCTTAGAAATTGAAGTATTAATAGCTGATGCAGATGATCAATTAAAATCTGCTCATTCACTACAAGATAAAGAAACGACCAAAACTCTCAAATTAACCAATGATATCATACTTATTTATTCAAAAGCAAAAAAGAAGGCGGAGAAATCAAAAGAGTTCAATAATTATATAGAAACGATCCAAAATAGGCTTCTAAATGTAAGAGTGTTTCAAGAAAAACTTCAAGAGAAGTTAGATAAATTAATGGGAGTTACTCCATTAGAAAAAAGAGTCAAGTTTGATATTGATGAACTGACTGAATTTGAAATTGCGACTGTAATAAAAGATGAAATAATAAAGCAAATTATCTCAGTTATTCGAGAATACGACTTTATAGGAGGTCAAATACGATTCAAATTAGGATTGGTAAATAATACTAATTATCCACTAACAAATTTTCGTATTACATTTGATCTACCAAAATCTCTCAAATGGATACTTCATGAACCTAATTACGAACGAAAAGGGGATAGTATTCTTATTCCTAAGGTTGGGGCTAAAGAGAAAAAAGCAATTTCTCTATATCTCGAACCTCTCAATTGCATGGAAAGCCATGTAAATGCAACAGTAAGTTTTTTTGATGCTAAAGACAAACCCCATGCAATACCAATGAAACCTAAAATGGTAGCAATATCTTGTCCGATATTTTTCACGGAAATAGATGCTAATCTCGCTCGAGTCAAAAGTCTGCGTCGAAATCTTACCCATCGAGATAAAAAAGTATTTCCTATTATAAAACCTGAAAATGCATCCTCAATCTTCTCATCAATTCTTTCTGTTCTTGAACAATTTGATATAAAATTAATATCAAAAGAATTTTTTGAGGATAATAATTTTGGAGAAGCATGGTTTTTTGGAGTTACTAAAGTTAAAAAAGAAAGATTAGTGATGTATGTATTATTAGATGGTGAGAGAAAAACTTTAGAGTTTGAAGTCTCAGGGAATAATGAAGAACAAATAACAGCTTTTTTGGCAGAAATTGGAGACCGAGTAAGGCAGAAATTGATTGAAAAGAATATAATTGCCTCTGAAGAAGGTTTTTACGATATGAGAATTGCTATTTTATCATGTCTATGTCCATATTGCTATACTTTAATGACATCAGAATCAGTGGAGAAATTTTGCAATGGTGAAACCATAGTATGTGAGAATTGTGAAGTAAATATTAAAATTGATTGATTTTTGGAGGGATTAAATGCGAAATTGGTCAAGAAATTTCTTTTATTTGATACCTTTCCTATATTTTTGTTTTGGTACATTCTATTGGGGTTCAAGATTAAATTATGAGGTATGGGGTACTGGGAGTAATTTAATTGTTTTTTTACAAAATTGGGGTAATTTAACTACAGAAAATCTTTTAACACCCCATAGTATTTTTCTATTTCATATTTGTGTTTGGCCATGGACGTTTTTAGTCTTTTATTTTCAAAAAATTAAATCTTTACAATATAGGATTATTAACAAATCTATCTGGCTAATTTTGCTTTTTTGGTTAAGTTTAATAATTTTCTCTTGGTTGGCTGGTCTTGATTCATATATAAGCTTTTGGTTTACTATTAATAGCCTCCTCATATTTTGGGGTTATTTAGGTTTATTTGGATCTGTATTTGCAATTTTAACCTCAATATCAACCCGCTTAAAATCTAAAGTCTACTACACTTTCCAAAAGATTGATTCTATAAAATATATATCAATTTTAGGAAAATATGAATCAGCCCTTTTGATATTTATTCAGTTCATAATTGGAATCTCACTAAGTATAAATGATGTAACACTTCCTACTAGAATTCATGGGAGTTATTTATTTTTAACTCCTTTAATGATTATAGTTTTTACTATTATAGCTGTGGATTTTCTATTTTTATTCAATTTTATATTATCCATGAAAACAGAATATTACATTCCTCCAAAAAAAGAAATTTTAGACAAATCTCGAAAGAAGTCCAAAATTCTTTTAGAGAAATCTCGAAAGAAATCCGAAATTCTTTTAGAGAAAGCAAGAAATTTAATTGATAAAAAGAAAAAAAGATACTCAATTAAATCTTTTAATATAACTATCAGTGCTTTGAAAAGTACTGTAAAAAATTACGAGAAAAAGAGTAATAATAATGAAATTTCAGAAAAAGATAAACTACTCTTGAAAGGACTTGATGAATCATTGATTTATATGTATAAGAAGAGAGCAGAAATTTACGAGACAAATGCTCTAAAATCTTATCAAAAAAATTTACTAACCCAAGCTCGAAATGAATGGGAAGCATCGATAGATGATTTAAATCTATGTTCAAAACTAAGTATATCAAATAATCTACCTGATATGGCAGAAAGTTGCGAAAATAGCATTTTAAATGTTAATCATTTACTTAATCAGCTTAAAGTTGAAATTTCGATTATTGAAATAGATAAGAAACTTAATGAGGTAAAAAATAATAAAAGTTTACAAAAGACGAATTTACCGAAAGCAATTGAGATTGTAAATAATATAATTTTATCATATTCAGAAGCAAAAGAAGAAACAGAGCTTTCTGATGAACTTAAAGATATTCAAGATAAGCTAGAATTAAGGATACAAAAAGCTCAACTTTTTCGAGCAAAACTTCAAAACAAAATGGATGAGTCTATTGGTTTGAGAGAAATTCCAACTATTCTTACTGAAGGAGACAGAGACAGCATTTTATCAATTATAAGAGAATATGAATTCATTGGAGGTCAAATTAGGTTTAAAGTTGGAGTGATAAATAACACAAATTATACATTTACAAGTTTAAGATTAGCATTTGATTTACCAGAGGCATTAAAATGGATTATTCATGAACCAAAATATGAACGTAAAGGAGATAGTATTCTTATTTCAAAATTAGGAGCTCATGAGAAGCTTGCAGTGTCACTATATTTAGAACCGATTAACTGCATGGAAAGTTCTGTGAATGTAACAGCTAGCTTTTTTGATGCGAAAGAAAAACCACATGCGGTACCAATGAAACCCAAAATGATTGCAATATCATGTCCGATATTTTTTACTGAAAATGAAGCTAATCTTGCTAGAGTAAAAAGCCTTCGCCGTTCTCTTGCCAATAGAGATAAAAAAGTATTTCCGATTGCTAACCGGGAAAAAGGAGCTTCTGTATTTTCCTCTATTTTATCAGTCTTAGGAAAATTTGATATAAAATTAGTTTATAAGGAATTTGATGAGGAGTCAAATTATGGAGAAGCTTGGTTCTATGGAATAACAAAAGTGAAAAAGAATAGAATTATTCCCTATGTAATGTTGGATACTGAAAATAAAGTTTTGGAATTTGAAGTCGCTGGAGATGATGCGGAACAAATTACTTCATTTTTAGCTGAAATTGGAGATCGCGTAAGACGAAAATTAATTCATGATAAAGTGATAAAACCTGAAGAAAAATTTTTTGACATGAGAATAACTGTAATGTCAAATTTCTGCCCTTATTGTTATACTTTAATCTCTGATGATTCAGTTCAAAAATTCCTCAGAGGAGAATCAATTAGTTGTAAAAACTGCTTGGCCGTTATAAATTTAGATGAACGTTAGACTTCAAAACAGAAATATAAAATATTATGAATTAAGTTAATCTTTTCTTAATTTGCTTAAAGTTTAAAGCTCAGGAACCCAAGTCCAATTTCTCTTCACTGGAAGTGCCCACCATCGTCCCATTACATTATATGCCATATCCTTTAAATCTGCAGCGTGAACGGAAACAATTTGGTTATGATAGATGGGTGCATGACAGTATATTTGAGTATAAATTCGTGATTGGATTTTGTGATATATTTCAAAACGCAGTGTCTGATTTGTTTCTAAAAGTGCGTCTGAGAACCATTGCATTATTTGTGGATCATTAACCTGACATGCATTTGAAAAAGATGTATTGAAGAATAATGGATAAAGCATATTAAAAGGATCCAGATGATCAGGTGCCCAACCAATAAAATATACCTCTATATCATCATAGCCCCCGGGGACATAACCATAGGCTCTTAAAATGAACCACCACCATGGTGAACTTCCATCTTCGAATGTAATCCCTATATCATCAAACCAATCAGCCAATACAGGATAGAGATCAGTTCTGAGCCAATTGTCATAATTATAGGAATAATTAAAAGTAGCTAAATCAGCTTGTAACCAAAGAGGATCATCTAAAGTATCATTTGCTTGAATTCTTGGATCTAATTTTGAATCAGAACCCAAACCATCCAAGATTGTTTGTCTAGCAATTGTTAGATTATAATAAGCAGAACCTCCATTAGAATTAGTTAGACTACTATTAAAAGCAGCTCCATATCCAGATGAAATAGCTCCATATGATCTAAATGCTCTACCTTCTAGCATATCCTCTATTATATAAGTATAATTAATTGCATATGACATAGCTTTCCTCCAGGTTACATTTATGACTTTTGTATTAAAAGCTAAGTATTGATAAACTAAACCTGGTTTGGTTGCTTTATAGACATTGATCCAAGGATTAGCTTCAAATGTGGGAATAAGGTCTGTCATAGCACCAAAAAGGATATCAATATCACCAGCTAACATCAAATAGTTCAAGGCTGATGGATCATCAATAACACTGTAAATCATCAAATCAAACATTACTTCATTTTCTACTACACCAGCACCCCAATAATCTTCAAATTTAGTAAATCTTACCTCTGTATCCGTAATATAATAATCGTACATATAAGGGCCAGTTCCTACAATATCTCCAGTTAAATCAATAATTGAAGTTGCTGGAGTAGAAACAGGTGATAAGATTCCACAGGAGATATAACACATTGCGTCCAAAATTGGAGCATATGGAGCAGTTAAGGTAAAGATCACTGTATCTACGTCTGCTGCAACAACAGATTGAAAAATAGGCGTTCCATCAGGGAATTCATATAAGGAGTGAACTTTTACAAGTCTTCCATCAGGAGGTAATCCTCCGGTATGATTCATTAAAAACATGAATCGATTAAAGCTCCACGCAACAGCGGCAGCATCCATTGGAGTACCATCATGAAACCTAACTCCCGTTCTGATATCAACTGTAAGAATAGTATTACCTCCAGACCAGGAATATCCTGTAGCAAGCCAATTAACTCGAGGCATCGTCTCATCTACAACAAATTGTCGTGTATCGTAAGTGAACAAAGTTTCTACAACTTGTTCAATTACGTCATTAGATGCACTATCCCAACAATCAGTTGGGTCAAGGTCATGCGGTCCAGATCCAGTTCCTATTATAAGTGCTTCACCTCGAGGAGGAACTGGACCAAAAGGTGGACCATAAGGTGAAATTAGTAGAAAAATACTGACAACACTAGTGAATAATAAGCAAAATGATAGGAAGATAATTATAACATCTTTTTTTTCTAATTCCATCGTTAATCAAGAACTTTTTATTCCAATTTGGATTATCCAATAACTAAAGTATAATTTCAATCATGGCAATATAAAGTTTATGTCAAGCAAGCTAATACTTTAAAATATCCCTACTTAATTTTTTAGTAATTTGAATTGAAAATCTCAGTAGAAAAAAACCTAAAAATTTTTTTAGAATGCTTCTTTTTTGAACTTATGATTATTCCTATAAGATGCTTCTCTTGTGGTAAATTAATCGCTCATGTCTACAAACCTTATCTTGAGAAGTTAGAAAAAGGTGAATCTTCAGAGAAAGCGTTTAAAGATCTTGGAATTGAGCGATTTTGTTGCAAAAGGATGATAGTTGGACATGTCGATTTAATTGATGAATTACTTAAATTTCCACGTTTACAATAAAATCTCTATTATTTCCTAAAAAAAAGTAATATAGCAATCCAAATTTACTGCTTTCCATAGTGGGCAGTCCATCTGGTTTTTCTTGCTTTTTTATTATAATCTAGCATTGCTTTTCTGCATTTATTAGTACAAAAATTCAATACTGTTCCATCTCTCCTTACGAACATTATTCCTCGACCGATAGGAACATCATATCCACAGAAACTACACTTTTTTACCTTTACCATAAATCATCATCCACTAATTATTTAAGTCTTATTCCTTCTTAAAAAGTTCAGCTTCACCGTATTTTATAATCTTCAGATTAATTAAAGTCATATCATAAGTTATTTCATTTCCTCGAACTGTTTTTCTCTTCTTCTGTCCTTTGCGCTCTGGCTTATAACCTATTCCTCTTTTAGAAACAAGAATTCTCTTCTTAACAGGGCCATGAACATCTTTTCTCATCGGAAATCCACTTGAATCACTTCCTCCGGTAATTTGAAATTCATAATTAGGAAATCCTATGACTCCTCCTTTAATTGTATCTCCGATTTTCATTCCTTCAAATCGAAACTTTTTCTCATCGATCTCTATTAATTTAGATAATCCTTTTCCAGGGCCTTCATTACCCCCACTGATATTTAATTTGTAAATAATTTTTTCAGAAGACACGATGCATCAATAGTGAACTTAAAATAGCAAGAATAAATTCTAAAATGCTTATTTTCATAAAAATTTTTTGGTAATGTATTAGTTAGATTTAATTTTAGATAAAATAAAGATAATGAAATTTATTTTAATGAATTACCTATTAAAATTATATAAGAAATTAATCGATATTTCCAAATGCAAATATTTGAAGTAGTTGAATTACCAGAATTTCCTTATACGGAAACTCAAGAAGTACTCGAAGGACAGGTAGTCCGTGATGTTTTAAATGAACATTCCCGAGAAAAAGTATTTTTACTCATAGATTATGATACTAAGAGAATATGGATTTATAATGGTCCACAAAGTCGCTTCAAAATTCAAGTCTTCGCTGCAATACTAGCAGGAATGCTTAGGAAGCAATTAAGATTATTCTACAGGATATATCCTTTGAATATGTATTCAGAACAGGATAAACAGTTTCTAGAATTATTAGATAAACCAATTGGTGGTGGTCAGGCAAAACCAATTAAAAAAGCAGATTTTCCAGAACTCACCCCTGATAGTTATTCCACAAATATAACAACCACTAGCCCAAATATTAATAAAGCATTAGAGTATATTCAAGAATTTCCTCCGCCTGATAGTTTTGTACGTAGATTCACTATTATTGGAGGAACCATATTTACAAGTGAGGAGATTATTGAATCTTTTCTTAAGGAAGAAAAATCAATTAGAAAACCCTTAAAATTAGGAAGATTGAACGATGGCTTTACATTCTTTCAAGATCATATTTATTCCACAAGATTAATCGTTAAGGAGCGTCAAATTCAAGGAATTGAGTTATTTATAGATAAAAATGATAAATCTCCAACATTTAAAATTGAAATTCCTGTTATTCGTGAAGACAAATTCGAAAAATCAGGTTCAATAGATTCCTTAATCAAAGCATTTAACATTCCAAAGAAATTAAAAGACGAAGAAAAGGAAAGTAGCTCTTAGTATGATTCTACTGATTAATCCTAGAACTTCCAAATCCTCAGAAGTTCACGCAGAATATTTTAGAGAACCAAATTTAGGATTATTATATTTAGCAGCTATCTTAGATCTTAATAATATTCCAGTTGATATATTAGATCTAGAACAATTTATAGAATTGAATGAAACTGAATTAGAAAGAGTAATCATTGAAAAAATCAGAGATTATAACATTTTTGGGATCACCTCTCTAACTAATACCTTCCATTTATCTATTAACATAGCAAAAATTATTAAAAATCAAAAAAACAATAGTTTTGTGATTTTAGGTGGACCACATGTGTCATTTATGTATAAGAGTATCTTAGAGAATGATTACAAAAATGAAAAATTAATAGATTTTATATGTATCGGGGAATCCGAGCAATCATTCTTACAATTAGCAAAATTGCTAACATATAAAATCCTAAATCAAAAAAAATCAAACAAGTATGAAAAGCAACTAAAATCAATTTGTAGTCTAGCTTTTATAACCTCTGAAGGAAAATTATATATAAATTTTTCCTCGAATAAGATAAATCTGGATACTCTACCCTTGCCAGCTCGATACAAGTTAAATCAAGAAAATTATTATTATACTGTAGCGAATGTCATTGTTAATAGAGGTTGTCCAAATCAATGTTCATTTTGTTCAAGACAGAATTTATTTAAAACAACTAGAATTAGAACTATAAAATCAATTCTAGAGGAGATTAGGGATATTTTATCTTTACAAACTTACAACCACATAAATTTTTATGATAATATTAATATCAATAAAGAATTCTTTAGAAATTTCTGTAGGATGTTTATTGAAAATAGAATTGATATACCCTGGGGTTGTGAGATACGTGTAGACACCATAGATTCCGAGGATGCTCATTTATTAAAAGATGCAGGATGTCAATTGGTAGCGACAGGTATAGAATCGGCAAACAAAAATGTTCTTGAAAAAAATTTCAAATTTCAAGATCCAGAAGAAGTTAGAAATGGAATTATTAATTTAAAAAATGAAAATATAGCAATCCAAGCTTATTTTGTATTAGGTTTACCCAGTGAAACTCATGAGAGCTTTAAAGAAACAAGAGAATTTATTCAATCTCTACCTTTCGATGAAAAAGATGAGCTCAATTATTTCGTAGCAACACCTTATCCAGGATCACGTTTATGGGAACAAAAACAAGATTTTCAAATAAAAATATTTGAAAGAGATTTTTCTAAATATGATTGCAATCATCTTATCTTCGAGACAAATCAATTAAATAGACATGATTTAAATGATATGTATATCAAAGCTAAAGAAATCGAAAGAAAATATAAACGAAAAGAATTATAAAATAATAAAACTCAAACTTGTGAATTATCATGCCCAGTGAATTTACAAAAACAATAATTTTAATCATCCAGAGTATTCCAAAAGGCAAAGTGTTAACTTATGGACTTATCGCTAAATTAGCAGGAAGTCCTAGAGCTGCAAGACAAGTTTCTTGGATTTTACACTCCTCCTCAAAAAAATATAATCTCCCTTGGCATCGTGTTATCAATTCAAAAGGTAAAATTGCTTTGAAATCAATCGAAGATTGTGAATACCAAAAAAATCTATTAGAACAAGAAGGAATAGAAGTTCGGGAAGGTTTTAATGTAGATCTTAAAAATTATTTGTGGGAAATCAACTCTATTGAAGATTTATGAATGAAGAATATTGTAATTAAAGATTTCTCATTCTATGAGGTAGACAACTCGGGAATGTTCGAAAAAATATTGAAAACGCGATGTCATCTCTACCTTCATGAATTAATGCGCTTACTCTTTCTAAATTCTCACTTTTCTCTAACAATGCTGTACTAGGATCACCTAATTTGGATAGTCTATCCACTTCTGAATAAAAATGTTCAATTACCTGATTCCCATTGTCCTTTTTGAAGTGTTTAAAATCTTTTCTACATGCTTCTAAGACATTACCATATTCAGGTTTTTTTGGAAATTTTCCATCTGCCATTGTATATGACATTTATATATCACTCTTTTATTACTAATGATTCAATTTATTTACTTTGATATAAATGTCAATTTTGATATAAATAATTTCCGAATGGATTATCAAAAAACTCATCTAAATTATATATACAAGTGTCTTAATATCCTATTTTTTCCTAATTGACATTCCAATCTAGGATAATTTTAATAATGGAGGATTAACTTTAGAATAATGTAAATAAGCAATTTTTTATAATATCTATGAAACATACTATTATAAATAAAAGAACTCAACAAAATTATAAAAGAATAATAAAATTATAAAAAAAGGAATTTTATTATGGCTAAAAATGAGTATTTTATCGGAGAAGCACTGATTGGGGAAGCTCCTAATTTAGCTCATGTAGATTTAATAGTTGGATCAAAAGATGGACCTGTTGGAATTTCTTTCGCAAATGCACTAAGTACTCCCTCAAAAGGTCATGGAGGGTTACTCGCAGCTATTAGACCTAACCTTTTATCTAAACCTGTCTCTTTAATTGTTCCTAAAGTCACAGTATCCAAAATGGAGGATGCTAACAAAATATTTGGTCCTGCTCAAGCAGCAGTAGCAAAAGGTATTGCTGATGCAGTAGAAGAAGGATTGATTCCAATGAATAAATTGGATGACTGGGTTATAATTGCTAGTGTTTTTATCCATCCTGAAGCCACAGATTATCGTAAAATATATCAATTTAATTATGGTGCGACAAAATTAGCTATACAAAGAGCTTTAAAAAATTATCCACCAATTGAAAAGATATTTTATGATAAAGACCGTGCTAAACATCCAGTAGCGGGAATAAGGGTTCCAAGACTCTGGAGACCTCCTTATATCCAAGTAGCACTAGATCATCCAGCTTTGGAAAAACAAATAAAAGTTGTTAAAGAACTACCAAAGAGTGATAGAATAATTTTAGAAGTCGGAACGCCTTTTCTAAAAAAATATGGTGTAGAGTCAATAAAGCAAATAAGAGAAGTAGCTAAGGAAAAGTTTATTGTCGCAGATCTCAAGACATTAGATGTTGGTAAGCTTGAAGTAGATTTCGCTTTTGATGCAACTGCTGATGCAGTAGTAGCAAGTGGTTTAGCTGCAACAGCCTCACTTGATAAATTTATTCTAGAAGCCCAAAGAATGGGAATTCATGCTTTTGTTGATACAATGGAAGTACAAAATCCTATTGAGAAGTTAAGCTCTCTCAAGCAAACACCAGATGTTGTGATATTACATAGAGCAATAGATGTCGAACAATCAGTCGCAGGAGAAGGTTCACCAGATGCAGCTCAAAGAGCTCGGTGGGCGTTAGTTCCCAAAATTAAAGAACTATATAAAGGTCAAAAGAAAGCTTCGGGAAAAGATAGAGTATTGGTTGCGGTAGCAGGTGGAATTGAACCATCCACGGCAGTTTACGCAATACAACAAGGCGCAGACATTTTGATTGTTGGTCGCTTTATCGCATCGGCAAAAGATGTTGAATTTGCTATGAGAAGAATGCTCGGTGTACTTCCTGGGTATCAAGATATTGATCTAAAAAGAATTCATTCTGAAGATGATGATGATTCTGTTGAAAAAGCAGGAGGTCCTAAGTGGGACTAATTTAATTTTCTTATCTTTCACCTTGTCAAGATAAAAATTTAATAAACTTTTGTCTTAATTAAGTCAAGAATAAAACTAAGATCCATCCACCAATAATAAGGATTAAAATAAAAACAAGATAAATTACTGATTTCTTTATTGGTATTTGGGATTTAATAGCATCATTCTCACATGATTCACCACAGCAGAAACAACTTATACATATTTTCTGGTCAAGTATCATTTTATTTTTTTTCTGATTTTTACTTATTGCTTGAACAGGACAATGTTTTGCACATGCCATACATAAAATACATTTTTTTTTATCAATTTTTATTATTGGATGGAATCTATCAATAAAATAAGTCGCAATTCTTTCCACAAATGATCCAGTAGTCCTCTTATTTTGTAGGTTTTTAAGTGAAGGTAACTTTACCTTTTGTTTGAAGTTTTGCCAATCATCTCCTATTATATTTAGATCTTTCATGCTTCCTGGCCATGAATTACGCTCTGCTAAAGATCTAATGGTTTCTAAATGCATAGGATTGCCACCCATAAGGGTATAAGCTAAAGTATCCACTGCTACAGGAGAAAATGAGCCTATCAAACAATTAAAACTTCTTAGTTTTCCACTTCGTGGGCCCTTGCCTTCCATGCCAACTATTCCATCCATTATGTGGAGAACTATTTTGGATTTTCCTTCTTTTCCGGTAGCTAATACAGCTTGATGAATATCCCCCAGCATCTGTTGAAATTTAATCTTATCTTTGAACCTTCTATGTTTTATTATCTTGTCGACAAGTAATCCAAAAAAATTTTTAATCGCACCAGTAAAAATATATCCATTATGAGTCTTCATTTTAGGTAAATTTACAATAATATCTGCATCTACTACAGCTTTAGGTAATCTTATCAAATCATCAGCTCTGAATGAAGAATGGGAGACTGAAATTAATTCCTCTTCAAAAAAATTGATTATTGGATTACCAAACTTTTCAGCTATTTCTGACATTCCAGACCTTTTATGTGCCATTGTTGTTATAGACTTCGTCATAGTGCTATCTCCAATATAAATCTGTTTACAACCTCTCTCTTTGAAAAAAGTAGCAACTTCTTCTACAACAATTTTATTAGTAAATGTATTTTTCGTAGGAGCAAGGAGGCTCGGTTTAAGTAAGACTATTTTTTTATTAATATCTTCTGTAAGAAAAGATGGGTTCAGTAATTCAATAATTCGATTCAATCCTTTTCGAACTTCAAAGGAGGAATATTCATCAACTCCAACTATAACAACCAAATCACTTTTTTCTATTTTGATCGGATTCTCTCTTTCTTCCTCTCTATATTCAGAAATTATGCTTTCCAATGTTTTCGCACCCTATATGAAAATACTACTATTATAATTTTATACAACTTTGGTATAAAAACATATTGCAGACAAAAAAGTAAAAAGAATAATGCTTTATACTTAATTAAGAACTATTGTTTTACGTAGGTCTAGAGAAAAAATCTTAATATGAAGATAATTCTAAAATTCCTCTAACTTGAAAATTTTATCATTTTTTTTAACTGGTTTATCAACTTTTATGCCAATAGTAATTCTTTCTCTACTAGATGAAATAAATGGGGTTTCTGTCAAATTTTTCTTTTGTTTTACTTGAATAGAGTTGATTTCTTGCCTTAGAAATGTATCAGTATGAGTTCCAATAATAAATATTTCATCTTTTATTTTAATCTTTCCAGCAGTTAAGAGAATTTTTGCAGCTTTTTTTTCTGGAAAATAATTTAAAACTTTACCTATTTCAATTTTTTTAAAGTTTGAGATATTACTATCGAAATCTCTTTGTATTTCACTTCCCTTTGGCAATCCAAAATAAAATCCTGTTGAAAACCCTCTATTATAAACTTTATTTAATCGTTTTAGCCAATTTCTTACCTTTTCTTGCGTAAAACCATTGTTATAATAAGAATCAATGGCTTCTTTGTAGCAAGCAGTAGTTTCCTCAATATAAATCGGATCTCTCATGCGTCCTTCAATTTTAAAAGCATCAATCCTAGCTTCAATTAATTTTGGTATGTGTTCAATCATACAGAGATCTTTTGCATTGATAAAAAAAACTCCATCATAGAGTAATTCATTATTTTGGTCATCATAAACTCTCCATTTCCTTCTACAAGGCTGAACACATTTTCCTCTATTTGCTGAATAATCCTGTGATTGACAAAGTTCTGCAGAAAAATAACATCTGCCTGAAATTGAAGTACATTGTGCTCCATGAACAAAAGTTTCAATTTCTGCTTTATTAAGTTTATTTTTGATTTCTTCTATTTGTTCAAGCAGTAATTCCCTAGCAAGAATTAATCTCTGAGCACCCAAAGATTCATAGAACATTGCAGATTTCGAATTAGAAATGTTTGCTTGAGTTGATATATGGAACTGTAAACCTTTTTCCTTTGCTAATTCAATAGCTCCAATATCATGCACGATTACTGCATCGATTTCTGCTTCGACTGCTTTATCTAATATGTGCTCTAATAAAGGCAATTCATTCTCATATATAACTATATTCGTAGTGAGATAAGCATGGATATTATTATCATGACAAATCTTAACTATTCTATTCAAATATTGTAATTTAAGATTATCACTAAACATTCTCATATTAAATGACTCAATACCAAAATAAACCGCATCTGCTCTACCTAAAATCGCATTTAAAGATTTTTCGTTTTTTAAGGGTGCCATTAATTCTACTCTTTTTTCCACCATTCTTATTACCCTAAGACTTTCAAAATCGAGATTGAATCCATAATTAGTTACTTGAAAATAGTATATTATTGTCTAAAAAGTTAACAGCTTTATAATATTAAAAGCCAGTTGATATATCCTTTAATAAGTGTTCATATGGTTTCATTCATAATATTCTTATAAACTTGAGTTTATATAATAACAATTAAAAATGATTGAAATCAAAGCACTATAATTCTTTTCTTATTAAAATAAGGTGTTCAAATCTATGAAAAAAAATCTGAAGTTAATTATTATTATTGTTATAGTTGTAGGAGCTTCCATCGGAATCACTTTAGGAATATTTTTAACGCAACCTACCAATGAGTTAAGATTTACAAAAATTACAATAGCTACAAACTTCACTGAAGCTGGACGGGTATTTGGTACTGATGTAGATAGGGATGGAGATGTTGATGTGATCTCGGCATCATCTGGTCGTGGAGAAATCGCTTGGTGGGAAAATGATGAATTGAATTTTACTCAACATATCATAACTGTTGGCTTCCCTGATGTATTTTTTATTAATGTAGGTGATGTAGATTTGGACGGAGATCCAGATGTTTTGGGGCCAAGCTACTCCGGTGATGAACTCGCTTGGTGGGAAAATGATGATACTATTTTTATTAAACACGTTATAGCATTAAATTATGAAAGTGCTTACAGTGTTAACACCTTTGATGTAGATCTTGATAATAATATTGATATTCTCAGTACAGGAACTTTAGAAATTACTTGGTGGGAGAATGATGGTAGTGAAAATTTCACTGAGTATGAAGTATCAATGGGTTACCCAGAAATTACTAATCAAGGACACGCATCGATTTTTGCTGCAGATTTGGATAATGATAGCGATATTGATATTGTTACAGGGTCTACTTCCTCAGTTTATATTGGCGAACTTTGTTGCTGGGAAAATAATGGTACTCAAAGTTTTACAAAAACTGAACTCTCAACCAATTATGGGAGGATACACGATCTTAAACCCATTGATATTGATAATGATGGAGATGTTGATATTTTAAGTACCTCTGCTTCATTGAATACCATAGATTGGTTTGAAAATACAGGAACTTTGACTTTTACTAAACATGTTATATCCTCCAATTTTCAAACTCCGAATTCTGTCTTTCCTATCGATCTTGATTCTGATGGTGATATAGATATTATTGGGGCAGGATTAATTCCCAATAAGATCAGTTGGTTTGAAAATAACGGATATCAAGGATTTCAGGAGCATATTATTACAAATAGTTTTTTAGGAGCAGCAAGTTGTTCAGCGATTGATATAGATGGAGATTCTGATATTGATGTTTTAGGTACAGCTTGGGATGCTGATGAGGTAGCTGTGTGGTTGCAACTTTAAATCTCCAAGACTATATATATTACAATATTACATCTAATTAATTATAATCTTTATATTATTTTTACTTAAATAATTATATTCTTCTTATTGATCGTGGCAGTAAAAAGTACCAAGTATAGTGATTTTCAACCTAATTTTTCAAAATTTCTACCTAAGGTCCATACAAAAAATGGAACCTATATTTTTCATCCTGGATTTATTTATCAATCTCTCCTAAAAGAAACAAATATCTCTAAAATTAATGCAAAAAAAATAACAGAAGAAGTTTTACGATTTTTAGTCTCTGCAAACTTGAATTTGATAACTGCTCCACTTATTAGAGAGGTTGTAAATGTGCATTTACTCAAGAATGGATTCGAAAAGGAACGCCTACAATATACTCGTATAGGATTACCTGTTTATGATTTAAATAACATTTTTACTGAAAAGAGTGAATCGAAAGAAGTAGTATCAGGAATTATGAATTGGGTAATTTCAGAATACCATGATGTAAATAAACTAATTAAGAGCACTTGAAATACTTAATTCTTAAAGAAATGAACAATATATTTAATTTTAGGTTCCTGAGAATCGTGGCTCTTTAAATATTTCATTATAATTAGACAAAAGATTTTTATTAAGAAAATAACCTTTTCTTCCAGAATTTTCTTTTTTTCTAATAATAATTTCTAGTTCTTTAATTTTTTTAAGATAATAGTGAATTTTATGAACTGGTTCATTAAGGATTTTCCCCAGTTGAATTCCCGATATAAATTTATCTTTAGAGATCTCCTTTATTAATTTTGGTATTAATGGATTTAAGAAAAGCGCTTTCAATTTATCATACTGTGGCGGAGTATCTATCAAAAAAAAGTGTACTATTTTTCCAATTTTATGCGCTCTTATAATGTTATAGTGTAATAATGTTATTACACGCTTTAAAAAAGGACTCCTAGTAATTTCTAATTCTTCTTCAACTTTTGGATCTAATGCATGAACTCCAGGATTTTTTTTTATAAATTCAATAATTTTTTTATAATTTTTATCATTTAAAATTTCTGACTTAGTTCTTCTTTCTTCAGAAACAATCCAACCTTCCTTTTCTAAATTTCGAATAGCTAAGAATAACTCCTCCTTAGTATATCCCTTACTATAATGAAGTTTGCTAATAGAATTAGAATATAATTGTCCTATAATAGGATATCTTTCTAAATCTTGCTTGGTCTCAATATTAAATTTGTTATCATACTTACTTGATTTAAAAATTTTTTCTGCGATATTTAAAACGTCTTTCTCAATTTCAGACAATTCATCAATTGAAGCTAAATTTCTTGTTTCAAAACCTTGTTTTTCTAAAATTACTTCTTGTTCATTAATTTCTTTTCTTTGTAATGTATTATTATCTAACGGAATTTCTCCTTTTTGTTTTTTGATAATTCTTTTCTTTATATTTCTTTCTAATGACATTAAATCACAATTCTTTTTTTATATTCAAGTCATTGATGTCATAATAATTCTAAGAGAATTTTTTGATCCCTACTTGGTAAAAAACTGAATTCCTTCAATATTTCAATCTTTTCTTCTTTAGTAAGGTTCAACTCATTGAAAAATTTCCTTACTTGTTCAGAAACAACTACAAATCTTTCTAATAAATATTTTTCTACTATTTTTCTGTCTTTTTCATCATTTATAAATAGAAGATCTTCAGAAAATCTTTCAGTATTCTCCTCTGCTTCAAATTTTTTTGTAATAACCTCCTCTTTATCAAGTATTCCTTTATAACTTGAGATTCTTTTTTCATCCTTCGTTGCTGGAAATTTTTCTGAATCAAATTTTCTTTTAGAAAAATCATCCTGAACACTGGAGTAGAGATCTATACCTTTTTCCACTTTAGAGCTATGAAATACACGATTCTTAGAGGTTAAATAGTAATTTAACTCCTCTTTATTCTTGATGATTCTTATCGTTAGATATATAAGATTTATATCTAAAAGTATGAATACTATAATATTTGAATATGGATTACCTATAAACAAAACAATAATGATATTAAATAAAATTAGTTGCATTATTGAACTTCTCTTTAAAAACTGATATCCAAGCTTTTCTGCTTTAAATAATATAATAAGACCCAAAAAGAGATGAAAAATATAAACTATTATATAAATTAGTAATAATAACTCAACCTCTAATATAAATTCCAAATGATTATATGGTAAAGAATAGTAGAAATTTGCTAAGAAGAAATTTAAATACATAAACGGAATTAAAATTTTAAGCGCACTTATTTTTTTTTCTTTTAATTTTATTTCCTCTTCCCTGGAAGGAGGATAAAGAACTTCTCTTAACAAATCCTGTCCTACCGTATTTAGCATTAGAACTTGGGACTCATAGCCTTTAATTCTTAATAATTTTAACCCTCTGCCAATTTCAAGAATTCCAATTATCAAAATAAAGACAAAAATAAAAACTCCAAGGAATTTAAGTATAAATAAACTATGAGATAAAGTGATAATGGTATATGGATTGAATATGATAGTTAAGAAATAAAAAAAATAAATTATTAAAATGAAATTTAGTATGATAATCCCTATTAATATTTTTTTGCCTTTTATTCTATTTTCAGGTGAAATTAACTGTACCAATTTGTTATTTCTTAGTCCTGTAAACACCAAAATAATGCTAACTATTATTATTGAAATTATTCCGAAAAAGGTGAATTGAAATGAAAATGAACTAATATAAAAAATTAAACTTATAATCAAAAAGATAAATGGGCTAATCGTCCATTTTATGTAATTATTTTTATTTTCCTTTGTATCAGGTTTTTGCTCAAATTTTGTAATCTTAATACAAAATGGAGCACCGCATCTTTCACAAAAAACTTGATTTCCCTCCTTTAAATAATCAATTAAATCTTCAGGGAAACTATTTCCACATTCACTACATTTATATTGGAATTTCACTCCTAATTACCCTATTTTTAACTTGTTCAATTTAGTTATGTATTCTCATTCATTAACTAAAAAATTAATACTATCATTAATAAAAATTGAGGAGTCGGATTTTCTAAAAAAATGGAAATTCAATTACTCTGGAATGGATTCGAAAAGGAACACTTGCAATATACTCATATAGGATTACCTGTTTATGAGTTAAATAACATTTTTTCTGAAAAGAGAGAACCATAAGAAATAGTGTAAGAAATTTTGAATTGTGTAATCTCTGAATACCATGAAGCGAATAAACTAATTAAAAAGAATTGTTCATATCAACAAGGTTAAAATTATATAAAAAGAGATAAAAAAACCAGATTTATTTAATCGGTCTCGAATTAGCTTGGAATATTGGTCCAATAAACTGACTATAGAGTTTAGAATATCCTTCTTGATTGGAAACTACAGCAATTAATTCAGTTTCCTTATCTGTAGCGGGGGCTAAAATGACTTCTTCAGCATCGCGAGTAACTGCGAAAAACTCTCCTGCTGTTTGTAATTGACGAAACTGGATGTTCCCAAGTTGCTTCATTTTACCAATTATTCCACTATATTGCTGGAGATCCCAATGACTTGTTAACATAAAGCGCACTGCTTTCTTTTGAAAAGCGTATTCAGAAACAACTTGCAAAATTTCAGGAACTACGTATGGAGTAACAATAATAATGGATGATTTAACACGATAAACGGCATCCTTTATAGCGGCAATCATAGCATCTTTCCCAACAACTGGCCAAGTTGTAACTTTGGCCATTTCAGGAATAGAACTTGAAGCATTATGAATATCTCTTAATTTTTCTTCATTGCCTTCAGCCAATTCTGTGGCATCATCAATAGAGTTCATAAATTGTAAAGTAAAATCAGCTATCGCATCTTTAACATTTTGAATAGTGTCCCGTGTAGTGTTTGACAAGCTATTTTGAAGTGTTTTTGCATTTTGTTCATATTTAGATTTGTGGTCTGCTAACATGTCGGAGAGGTTACCATCCATATCCTTTGCTTCTGCATTCCATAATCTGATTTCACCATCAATTTTCTCTGAAAAATCTCTTTTACTATTTTCAAAATTTGTATTAACATCTCGTGTCCAATCTGCACTTATTCTTTTAACTTCAAGATCAAAATCGGTATAGTGTTTTAATGTATTTTCTCTATGATTACTAATTGCATCATCATATTGTCGATGATGCTGGTTAAGTGAACTTTCTAAAGAATCTTTTAATTTAATTCTTGTATCAGAACAGTCTTTTACACCAGTTTGTAATGTATCATCAACTTCTCCTGCTAAATCAGTTGCTAAGGTTTCTAATTGTGCATCGATTGTCTCTTGAGCTCGATAATTAAGATCATTTGTTTCAGTTTCCAATCCGTCATTTTCTTTTACCATAATATCAGTTACGTCAGTTTTGATCGAATCTGTGGTTCCTCGTGTATCTGCTACATATGTATCACAAGTATTAACAAAATCAGGTTTCATTGGTTCAGTGTATTTTAAAATATTTTGAATAGTAGTTTCATGGCGAGCTTTATATTTTTTCTTTTTACCCATCCAGAAAAATCCTTTTTTAGCCATGTCCTCTGAGAAATCGGTAAACCTATTTGCGTGTTCGAGTAAATTATCTATTAATGTTAAAGTCATGCTTTTGAACTCATTCGTTTGATTAGTTAATGTTCTATGTCTTTCATCCACAGTTGCTTTTAAGTTTACTTGAAGAGTATCAGTTGTATTTTTTATGTGATTTATATGTTCATTCAACAAATTAGAGATTTTAGCTTTAAGATCCACAATAACTTTATCCATACGTTCTAAATATTTTTCTAAGATCTGTTCCATTTTAGGTTTAAGTTGATTTGCTGTATTTTTATGCCTTTCGACATGTTCATCTAACTCCATTTTAAGTTCTTTGTCCAAATTTCCAACCCTTGTTGAAAAATCGTCTAATAATTTAGAAATTAATGCTGTTAGATTATCTTTTGTTTTAGTAATTTCCGCTTCATTTCTACTAACGCTTGTGTCAGAATTACTTTTTAAAGTTGAATTTAGCGTATCCATAATACTATGAATATTGCTTTCCAATGCTTTAGTAGTCTCTGTAAAGCGATTAGTGGCACTATCAATACGGTTTCTTTTAGAATTATTTTTTGAATCAGAATCTTCAAAAAAGCTTTTTACTTGAGTATCAACAGCTTTTTCTACTTCCCCAATACTTTTATCTTGAATTGATTCAAGCTTTTCAAAACGATCAGATTGATCTGCTAAAATAGTATCTTTTATTTTGGCAATTTCATTTCTAAAATTCTCAGATTCAGTTGTAAATAATTCAAAATATGGTTGTAATGGAATGTATCTGTCTACTATACCTTCAATTCTTTTAAGGAAACCTTTCTCAACTAACCAACTAGTTATTTCTAGCACGGTTTCATAACTTAAATTCTCATTTTCCTCAACAAGAGTCATAAATACCTCAGAAGTTGTTGCTCTGGGGACTCTTAAATAAACTAAATAAATGTTAATATGTTCTTCAGTAAATCCGTATCGCGTGAATACGTCTTTAGTAAAATCTTTTAATGACATAAATTTTTCTCCTTTAATTTGAATTTGAATCCAAATTAAATTAGATTTAAGATGAATTCTTTATAAATATTTTAATTTGATTTGCTATAATAATATTTTCAAAATTATAATATTAAAACTTAAGCTTAAGATCGCTTTATTTTTGAATTCACATTGAGTTTTTAATATATTTAATTTAGCTCATTACTTAGAAACGATTAAAGCATTCTCTTTAGTAGAGCCTATAAGTTTATACTTCAATTGAAGTTCAATTTTTCAAACTATATATTATCAGAATTCTTTAATAAAAGGTATAGCAGATCATCTAATTCTGCACATTATAAGTTTAGAAATTGTAAAACTTAATTTTAAAAGGGGTGTTTTTACGTTAAAGCGAACTCTTAAAGGAAGTAAAAAAAAAATTAGCGCTTTAGGAATGGGATGCTTTGGTCTTGGAGGACCATTTATGCGATCTGATGGTTCTTATCTAGCCTATGGAAAAGTTGACGATGATGAATCAATCAGAACAGTGCATAAAGCCATAGAACTAGGGATTAATCTTTTTGATACAGCAGATGTTTATGGAGTAGGAAGAAGCGAAAAAGTACTTGGTGAAGCTCTGAAAGATTATAGAGACGATGCTGTAATCGCTACAAAGTTTGGAAGTGTTTTTGAAGAAGGCAATCCTCATACTCCAAGTAAAAAAAATACAAGTCATGAGTACATACGCACTGCATTGGAAGCTAGTATGAAGCGGCTTCAAACTGATTTTATTGATATTTATCAATTACATTCAAGTCAGCACGATCCTGAGGACGCTAAATCGGTTCAAATAGCTTTAGAAGATTTAACGGAAGAAGGAATGATTGGTGGCTATGGATGGAGTACAGATGATCCGCAAAGAATGGAATTATTCGCTAAAGGGAAAAATTGCATTTCTGTACAATTTGCATTGAATATCACTCTTCATAATAAACAAATGATCCACCTCTGTGAAAAAAACGACTTAATTGGGTTAATAAGAAGTCCTTTAGCTTCTGGTATATTAACTGGGAAATATAATGAACATATCAAAATTGAAGCAGATCATATGTTAGCTACTGTGGACTTTTCCAAGGAAAGATATAAAAAAATTAATCAAATACTGCAAGAATTAAAACAGATAATCGAAGATACCGATAGAACAATAATACAAGTGCAACTTGGTTATCTTATGGCTAAGAGTGAGACAACTATCCCAATACCTGGAGCAAAAACTGTTGAGCAAATAGAAGAGAATGCCGAAACCTTAAAGTTTGGTCCTTTACCATCAGTTATCATTGAAAAAATTGATGAATTATTTGTTAGTATATTATAACGTAATACAAAAGATTAGATTAGAAATTTAAATTTTTTTGAGATAGATCATCCGAAAAATTGAAAATTTCAATGTGTCTCAATATCTTAAAATTTACTTAATTGTATTACACTTTTTTGGTTTAATTGGGGAGAAGTGTTCCTTAATCCTTTTAATATCAATTTCCTTTTTACTAAGTAGAACAAATTTGGAGTATAAAAAAAAAATGAAAAAATTTAATAAAATAACACTTGGAGCTTTTGCTTTCTTGATGCTGTTTTCGATTTTTGGTGTTACAAATGTTCTAGCTGCCCCTGCAACTGAGGTGTCAGTGATGGATGAGCATATTTATAATTATCGAATTGAGGCTCATAATGAAGTTATGTTCAGATTCATGATGCAGACGCGATTAACCTTTATGACCAATGTAGATCTCGAAGTAAACATAGACTGTGACGCATCAGCTATTGGAGTGAAAGATTTTATTTTGGAAGTGAATGGTTCAGGACCATTATTGATGAATATGACCTGCACAGAAGAACAAGCAGAATTAGGTTTAATGAATGGATTCACATACCAAATAAGAAATCGATATCGATACTTATATCAGGAAGGATTCTGCGTACAAATTAAATGCAATGGAACATGTGATGCTCAATTGAAAATACAATCAAACATTCGAAATCGAAATGGACAATGGGCTTATTACGATGAAAATTCAGAAGTATGGGAAACTGTGCCAACTACACTGGAAGATGGGTATTTAGTAGCCGAAACAGACCATTTTTCTTATTGGACAATATTGATTCCTCAGCCAGATAGTACAGTTATTATAGTTGCTAGCATTGGAGGAATTATTGGATTAATAGTTGTTGCTTCATTGTTGATATCAAGAAAAAGAGAGTAAAAGTACATAAATTTTTTTTTTTAAAATTTTAATATAATAATTAACAATATTGGAAAGAATAGAGTTGAATAAGATCGCTGTACTTAAAAGGAGAAATTGTAAGTATTTCATCCTAGTCATTTTTATTGTTTTTCTTGCATTTAATTTTCATTTTACAGATGTCTTTGGTAGAAATGAGGATGTAGATGGTTATTCAACTCAGGATACTATTCAGCCAAATGAAAAAGTCTCGTATAATTTTCTTAATAATCTCACATTTGAAATTACTACAAATGTTTTGATAAATATTTCTATTGAATATGATTATAATATTGAAAATCGTCAAACTTTCTTTATAATTAATAATAGTAATTCGCTCTCATTGAATATATCAAGTAAATCGAGTCTACAAAATTTTGGAGTGATGCAAACCCCTCAACAACCTCAAAGGGGTAACTTTAGATATCAATATCGATATAATTGCATATTTCAGATATTGTCAAATAATACAATCGATAATTTGACAATAAGATATCGAAAAATTCAACAATATGGAATTAATCCAAATGCCAGATATTCTTTAGCTTTATATGAATCTAGTCAAGAAGCATGGCAATTGATTGATACGCAAGAAAAATTAAATGAAACAACTTCTGAGATATATTTAGAGAGCGTATTAGTAGACATTCAACAAGATACAGAATATTATATCACTCTCTATGAAGAAGAAGTGATTCGAGAGGATTGGACTTGGTTAATAATCACTGGATCCATAATAGTCATTGCAATTATGGCAATTGTAGCAGCAATTTCTAAAAAAGATTACTTCCAATATTTAAGAACAAGAACAGTACCAATTGAGAAAGGAGCACATCGTTTATCCTTAGAGGAAGTTTTAGAAAATGAGAATCGGAATAAAATAATTGATTTAATATTAAATGAGCCCGGAATACACTTTAATGAATTATTACGCAGAACTGGTTTAGCTGCAGGGAATTTAGTTTGGCATCTTGATATTTTATTAACTTATAAAGTTATAGGGAAAAAAAGATTAGGAAACTATATTGCGTATTTTCCATATTATCAAAAAAATCCAATATCTAATATCGATTTAAAGCTACAGAAAAGTAAACTAACTTTAGATATTTTAGAATTGATTGAAGAAAGTCCAGGAGTATGGAACAATTTCATCACTAAAAAATTTAAGGTTGACCATAAAACTATTCAATATCATTTGGATAAATTAATTGATCTAGATCTAATAAGATTTAAAAAGGAGGGAAGGAAAAAGAAGATTTATCCTAATCTTGAAGCAGATTATTTCAATCAAAATGATTAAATAAGATATCCTAATTAATCCTTATTTTTCTAGGATTCTAATTTTTTTAACTTAATTCTTTTGAAGATAATGTAAATATATGATATTATACCAATAGTCGAAAATAAAATAACAGAAACTATAATTCCTAATAAAATTGTCAAATCTTGGTTATTTCCATCCTCAGAAACACTTTTTATAATAATAATATCTTGAGTAGAAATATTACCTGCTGAATCGTTAGCATAAAATGTTAGTTTATAAATTCCATTTGATAATGTGTCCCATTCCTCTTTTAATATGGTTGAATTTTGAGTAAAAAATATATCTACACTGCTCACATTAAAAGAATACCACATTAAAAGAAGATTTTCATCTGTTATGTGAACTGTATAATTTGGAGGATTTATACCATATATTTCATTTAAAATCGGATATAAAATAGTGATATTTGGTGGAATTGTATCTTTTCTAACCGTAATATTAGCAATTCCAAGATTTCCTAAAGAATCATTAGCATAGAATGTTATTGATACTAAACCATCCTTAACAGAATCCCATGCACTTTGATTTATAGTACCAGTTTCTTCTGAAAATGTATAATTTGTTTCTCCACCATCCAAAGTGTACCATGTCAAATTTAAAAATGGTTCGTTAATAGTTAAAGAAAAATTCAGACTACTTTTTCCAAAGATTTGATTAGGTATTGGATCTATAATTGAAATATTAGGTGGAGTGAAATCTTTGTTTATTAGAACTGAGTTATACTCAATATTACTAAGTGAATCATTGGCATAAAAATCAATTCTAACAGTATCAGTAAGTATTAAATCCCAAGCATCTTGATTAATAGTACCAATTTCTCCACTATAAGTGTAATTTGTAATTCCCTCATCTATAGTGTACCACGTTGTATTTAATTCGAACCAATCTGGTTTTAATTTAACTCTTTCAACAGAAACATTAAATTGAGGGGCATTTTTAGAAAATAACTGGTCAGTAATAGGGTTATGGATATTTATATAAACACCTTTTTTAACAACTGTTAAATTATCAATTAGATAAATTCCACTATAATCATCTGGCATTGCCCATGTCTCAAGTGTTATTTCTGTTTCTTCTTTTAGATCATCAACTATTACATCTGCGATTACAAAATGATATGTACTATTATAATGTGCTGTATAACTTGGAGGCTCATAAAAAGGATATCCATCATCACGATCATATAGTGGACCACCTGCACCACCAGTAATAAAATACATTGGATTTTGTGGATTTTTAAAATTATAACGATTAGAATCGTCATAGACTTTTAAAGAATTCATAGGATAGCTCCTCTCATAATAGTGATTATGACCCGCGAATACAAAATCGACACCATATTCTTCAAATAGTGGACACCAGGCTGCAATTAAATCAGTTCGATCTAGTCTAGTATAACGAGAATTGAAGATAGGCTGATGCATATAAACTACAGTCCATAATGTCTCATTATCTTGATGAAGGAACCTCAGTGTTTTTTCTAACCATGTTGTTTGCACTGAAACTTCACGTTCCGTATTAAGCCCTATAAAACTAACAGGTCCAATGCTGAAATTATAATAATATGAATTTAAACCATTAGATGGTAGAGGGATATTATCGTACATATAACCGTTGATTTGCTCGTGATTGCCTTCAATATAATAACCAGGAATTACTTTCGTTAGAATTTCAATATTATCGAAATATTCATTCCATTGAGTTTGTATAGTTCCATCTTCTACCATATCACCTGTATGAATAGTAAAATTTATATCATCAAAGTTTTCAATAATTTTTTTAGTAAGTTCAGTTCGTTGTTCTATTTGTGTACGTGAATCACCAAACAAAAGGAATTTTAATGAGGTTGCATTTCGCATTGATGTCGTAGAAAAATTCAAAATTTCTCTTTCATTAGACGAATCTGAACTTATTTTATAATAATATAAGGTATTTGGTTCCAAATTGTTAAGATTCGCTTGATGTATATACGTATTATATCCATTATCAATATAGGTTGATATTGCATTTATAAATATACTATCTGTTAAAGCGGGATCAGTAGCATATTCAACTTTTGGATCGGAAGCATCTGCAGTTGTATACCAAGTAATAACCATTGAATTACTAGAATCATTAACGACATTTATTCTAATACCGTTAGGAGTTAAAGCCGCACTTAATTTAACAATATTATCTTCTTTTTTTATTTCTATATTTTTCCTAGAATTATAATAATTAACCAAATTAGAAAAAGGGTTAAAAATAACTGTGATTAAGAGAATTGTTAAAATTATTGTTATATAGAAGTCCTTCTTATAATTCAAATCCCTATTAGATGGTAACATTTAATTTTTTTATATAATACAAAAGTAATTGAAATAATAAATATATCAGTTATAAACTGCCATTATTATATACTCAATTCTAAATGTTCTTCAATTTTAAAATATAATTATGAAGTTAAGTTCTTCTAAAGGCTAGCAAACCATGAATTAATTTGTGGAGAGAGTATGATTATAACTATGAATATAATAACAAAAAATATACATATTAAATTTTGCCATCTAAAACGACTTACACCTAAGTTAATATTATATGCTCGCTCCCTAAATTCTTTTTCTTTTGCTTTATAAAAAATTTTTAAACCTTTTGGATTTAAAACCAGTTTATCATCAAGCATCTCAATAAGTTTTCCTTCTATTAACTTATCTAAGTGTTTTTCTGCAATGCTTGGACCCAATTCGTCATAAAAGAAATCTGCAAATCCTTCATAGTATTTACGTCCAAGAGAAAGCCCTTTATCAAAATTTTCGATAAGTTCTGAACGAGAGATACTTTATCTTCTGATACTTCCCAGAATATAACCTGTTAAACGATTATCATAAACATTATCTGCATAGACTTTTATTGAGGTAATATCAAAATCTTCTTCTTTTTTAGTTAATTCATATAATATTTCTAATCCTTCTTTAAAAACTAATATTGAGATGATTATACCCACAAGAGCATCCACAAAATAGTATCTAAAAATAGCAAATGTTAATCCAATTAATACACCTGCCGACAATTTTACGTTTAAAGCGGAATCTTTTGAATCACTTAAAAAAGGTAAATTTCCGGATGTTCTACCAACCATTCCTTTCAAGAACATTAAGCCTATATTAACTATTATTGAGACAATACTTATAATATATTATTGAACTGTGGGAATTATATCAACTGGATTTATTAGAGCTTCTACACTGGACCATGCTAAAGTTCCACCTGTAAACAACATTAATAGTATAATTATAATACTTGCCAATTTATCTCTCTTTAACCTCATACCTACAAAAACTATAATCCCAATCTTGATCAAATCTGTTAGATTTTCATATCCTTCAGTTATCATGCCTTGTGATCCTAAATCTATGCCAGTTAGTATCTTTAGGAGAGACATGATGACTAAAAAAACAGCTGTACCAATTAAGACGGTGCTTTTAGAAAAAAATTTTCGCATCCAATAGGAAGTATGTAAATTCCAGAAGTAGCTATATTCAACTAGATTTACTCCTTGCTCAGTTAGAATAAATTTATTATTAGGTTGAATTTTGATCAATCTATTGCGACGTGCTTTTTGTAAAAATTCTTCCACATCTTCCTCTTCTATTACTACTTGACGAGAGGAAGATATAAAAAAGATACGCATTTTGGCTTTTAATTCATCAATTAAATTAATTCCATCATAAATTAAAGAGAGAAAACCGTAAAAAAATGTATGATGAGGATCATGATTGTGAGATTCATAGTAGTTTGTTAGCAACTTATATCCTTTCTTACGTGGACCTTGCTTCAACTGTTTACTATCATATTGAGATTTTAGATCGTTTAAGGGCATTATATTAAAAAAGGGATCATTTGAAATTATATATTTCTCAAGATAACTAAGAATGAAAAATTATTATAAGCTTCTTCAAAAGTATTTTTAACTTATTTTTGATTAGTTACCAATATTATAAATTAAAAAGGAATTAATTAT
>JBHLNK010000003.1:64803-75240 GCA_048941625.1 Promethearchaeota archaeon
GATTGATCCTGTTATATTCTTAGAATTTTTAAAGGGGAGAAGGAGTATAAGATCATTTCAAAATAGACAAATTAAAGAAAACGAATTAGACATGATCTTAGAAGCAGGGAGATGGACTCCAAGTGCCTCACATCGCCAACCATGGGAGTTCATTGTTATTAAAAAAAAAACAATATTAGAACAATTATCTAAAAGTGCATTTTATGGCAAATTTATAAATGAAGCTCCTTTAGTTATTGCGATTGTAGGTAAAATTAAGACGAGTCCTAAGTGGTATATAGTTGATACCACCCTAGTTTCTATGAGCATGATGTTGATGGCATGGTCTTTAGGGATTGGTACATGTTGGATAGGTTCTATGAATAGAGAAAAGGCAAAAGAAATATTAGGTTTAGGAAAAAATGATCATCTTTTAACTATTTTACCATTTGGCTATATTAAAGGAGGTATCCCAGAACCAAAACCTAGAAAAGCAATAGAAAAAATAGTGAAATATTTATAATTTTTTTATTACATTTTAGATTGGAATTACCAGATCTTCAAGATTTTCCGGAGCTTTTGTTAATTTTTGATAACCTGTTTCAGTGATTAAAACTGTATCAGAGTGTCTAAAACCGCCAATTCCTGGTATATATATCCCCGGCTCAACACTAATTACCATACTTTTTTCAAGAGGTCTGTCATACCCTTCAGCTAAGAATGGTGCTTCGTGCCCCGTAATTCCAAGTCCATGACCAGTCCGGTGTATTATATTATCTCCATATCCTTGTTTGGTTAAAAAAGATCTTACTTCTTTATCCACATCACTCATTAATATACCTGGTTTTAACATACTATATGCAAGAGTTCTTGCTTGTAACATTGTCTTAAAAGGCTTCTCAGACTTCTCAGGAGCATAACCAAGAAAGAATGAACGCTCGATTTCAACTCCATATCCATCTACTTGAGCAGATACAATAGAAACATGTGGACCCCCTTCTTCCATAGGAGCAAATATATGAGGGATCATGTGTGGATCATGTGATATTGAAGGAGGCCATACAGCACCAGTAGTTTCTGTTGCTCGAAAGTTAGCATTTGGTATATCTTGTACTATTTTAGATGTCATTGCATCAGTAACCTCTTTATATAATGCAAACTCAAGAACTTTTGGGCGACATTTTTTCAATAATACTTTATGTCCTCTATTTACTACTCGACATGCATGATAAATCCTCCCAATTTCATAATCTGTCTTAATAATTCGCGTTTCATCAATTATATCAGAAATAATTAATTCTCCAGGAGTTTTTTTAGCAATACCTATAGGTAATTCAGATTCTATACCCACTCGAGCTTTTGATGGAATATGTTTTTTGTAATGATCAAACCAATTATCTCCACTACGAGCAGGAAATTCGTAATATATAATAAATTCTAAATCACTAATCGCCCTTGATTCAAAATGACCTTTTTCTAATTCGGGGATTAGCATTTTTGGTAATCCTTCTCTAGGAATAATAAGAATAAAAGGACGTTCATGAACATAGAATGCAAAATTTGTTAAATAATATATATTCACTGGATTGAATGATATATAATAATCTAAATCTTCATTTACCATTAATTCTCTTACCTTATTTAACCTATGAAATAACTCTTCTCGACTTGGAGGGGTAGTTATTGCTTTTATTTTCGAACTCATAAAAAACCAACTTTTTATAAGAATATTATAATGATATAAGACTAAATTAAAAATAAAACATTAAATTTCTTGAAAATGACTTTTGGATATTTTGGTTTAATTCTACATGGTCATATACCATGGTGTAAAAAATCGGGAACATGGCCGGCTGGAGAAGAATGGCTTATGGAAGCCATGAACGAAACATATGTTCCTATGTTAAATATCCTAAGAGAATTAAAGGAGAGAGAGATAAAAACGGCTATTACTATCAATATAACACCAATCTTGGCTGAACAATTAGCAGATGAATATATGAAACAACGATTTATTGAATATATGGAGAATTTAATCTCAAGAGCTAAAGAGGATATTCAAAGATTTGAAAATCACAAAACAATGAAGGAAATCGCAGAGTTTCACTTAAAGAATATCACTTATACTTTAGATACTTTTTATCATAATTATTATAGAGATATTTTAGGAAGCTATAAATGGCTTCAAGACGAAGGACTAATTGAATTAATAACATGTGCTGCTACACACGGATTTTTACCTCTTTTTGAAAGCGATTCTGGGATATTTTCTCAAATACAAGTAGCTTTTGATACATATAAAAAATATTTTCAAAGAGAACCAAAAGGCATCTGGCTTCCTGAATGTGCTTATAGACCTAAAGAATATCGAGATGGAAAAGTACGGGAAAGTATTGATTATTGGTTGAATAACTCTGGGATAAAATATTTTTTTGTAGATTCTCATGGAATCTTGGATGCTGAATTGTTAGAAGAAAAAAATAAAATAGGGCTAAATACAAACTTTGGATATAACTTAGAAACAGGAGTCTGTGTATTTGGTAGAAATAAAAAAACTAGTAGACAAGTTTGGGATTCTAAAATAGGATATCCTGGAAATGAGTATTATCGAGAGTTTCATAAAAAAGATCCTGAATCAGGCTTCCAATACTGGAGAATAACAGATAAGGAACTTGCAAAAGCTGACAAACAATTATATGATATCAAAAAAGCTAATAAAATAATTAAATCCCAAGCTAAACACTTTGTTTCATTAGTTTCTGAAGAATTAACGAAATTTTCAGAAAAATATCAAACTGAAGGGATAATAATCTCTCCATATGATTTTGAACTTTATGGGCATTGGTGGATAGAAGGAATTTCATGGTTAAAAAAAATTATTGAACTCTTTTTTAATAATGAAAATGTTGAAATGATTAAGATTTCTGACTATATATCCAATTATAAAGAATTTTTTTCAAAAATTAAAATGAATGAAAGTAGTTGGGGCGAAGGAGGTCATTTTCAAGTCTGGAAAAATCCTGAACATAGCTGGATTTGGCCTTATATTAATGGATCAATTAAGGAGTTTGAAAATATTTTAGAAACAACACCAAATCCTAATGAATGGGGAGAAAGGATTCTAAAACAAACGGCTCGTGAGGTTTTATTGATGGAAGGTAGCGATTGGCCTTTTCTTCTCTACACAAAACAAGCAAAAGATTATGCAAATCAAAGGTTTCATCATCATCATCAAAGATTTAATAAATTGATATGGGCAGCGAAGGATCCAACTGATAAAAATCGTATTTCTCTCAGAGAACTAGAAGAGATTGAATCTATTGACTCTTGTTTCCAAAATATAAAAATTAATTATTTTAAGCGAGTTAATTAAGAAAAAACAATTTAAGCTTTATAGAATAAATATTGCAGCAGCTACTACTGCAGCCCATTCATTTTCTTCTTTAACTGTAGCATATGCTGTGATATTTTTTGTCTCGACTATTTTACCTCCCATTTTAAATACTTCTTTCTTTTCATCGTAATTTGCATCTGGATCAAAAGGAATCCCTAGAGTAGTTGCTAGCATTTCTGCAGCTAAATCTTCAGCAAAATCTCCAACATTTTCTGGTTTTATACCGTATGCATGATGTTCACTTAAATAGCCATAATGACCTTTATCAGCAGGTTTTGCAACACCTATAGACGCACATATTAATCGATTGTATTCATTAGAATGTGCTCTTGCTAAGACTGCAAATATAATCTGCCCCGGACGTAATTGTCTTAATCCATCTTCTGCATTAACTTCAATACAATAAGGAGGCAGTATAGAAGAAACATTCACAATATTATATTTTTCAATTCCTGCATCTCTAAGAGCTTGTTCAAAAGCAGATAACTTGGATTTATGATAACCCTTACCATTAACAAAAAATACCTTTTTTGGGACCAAAGACATAATGCAATCAATATTTCTTTATAATAATTGATTATGACTTTAATATTAAAGTTTATATTTAAATTTATTTGAATACTTAATAATATTATAATATATATGAAGGTTAAGTTTTCTAAATTTAACTCAATTAATTAATTCATTATAGAAATTTCTTAGTTTATTAAAAAAGCGTTTAAATAGTAATTTAATTAATTATTTAATGAAAATTTTAGAGGATTGAATGAAAGAAATTCATTGAAAAGAGTATCTTCCTATAGAATCATAAAAATTCAAGACTTCTTTAAAAACCTAAATAAGTTAACTTTAATTTGATAAACTATTTAATTTAAATTATGCATAATCATCAAAAAGAAGATTATTTAATAAAGAAAGTCCAACCTTTTGATGTTAAAAAAGTTAAAAACATTCCTGACTTTCTAAGAGCTCTTAAGGATTGTGGTTTTCAAGGAAGAAATCTGGGTTCAGCATTAGATATTTTAGAAAAAATGGTGACTAATAAGAATTGTTTAACTGTTTTGACACTAAGTGGAGCTCTTGTTCCTGCTGGTATGGGAAAAATTATTTGTAATTTAATGGAATATAAATTAATTGACGTTCTAATAAGCACTGGAGCGAATATTACCCATGATTTAGTAGATGTAGCAAGCAATATTGGGCATTATTTAGGAAGTTTGAATGTTGATGATAATGAATTGTTTAAATACAGAATAAATCGTATTTATGATATATTTCTACCTGAAGATAATTACGAAAAAGCTGATCAAGAATTACTTAGAATAATCAAGAAATCATTTGAAGGTAAAAAAATTCAAATAAAGCCCTCAGATTTTTTGCAAAAAATTGGTAGTCAAATTTCAAATGAATGCATCTTATCTATTGCTGCTGAACATAATGTCCCCATCTTTGTTCCTGCTTTTTCAGATTCAGAATTAGCTCTAAAACTTATTAAATATGATATCTATGAAAACTATGATTTCCAATTTGATATATTAGGAGACGTAAAAAAATTTGGAGATATTGTTAGAAGATATAAAGAATATGGAACTATAATAGTAGGTGGTGGTGTTCCAAGAAATTGGGCTCAACAGATTTTTCCTATGCTTGATCAATTTGATAAAATTATCAATATGGGATATAATTATTCAGTTCGTATCCATACAGCAATGGAATATGATGGAGGATTATCAGGAAGTACTTTTTCTGAAGCTAAATCTTGGGGAAAATATTCTTTAGAATCAAAACACGTGAGTGTATGGTGTGATGCTACTATTGCTTTACCACTTTTATTCACTGGTTTATTACAACGATTAAAAATTATCTAGTTTGACTTAAACAGCTAATTTTTATAATAACTTATTATAGAATTGGTGAAATTTTTTTGGTAACATTTTATAATCAAATTGAGTTTCTTTTAGATATTTGCTTAAATCATTTGAGTTATAAGTATTCCAAAATAATACAACTTTAGATTTATTTTTATCTTGGGTTAGAAAATCAAACATAGCAGCCATTGCTTTTCCTGTATATGTTGGTTCCAATTTAAATCCTGTATCATGACCTTCCAATTTATACGTAATATCTATTGCTTCTTGTCCTTTATTGGTATTAACCCCATAACCAGGACCTAAATAACCTTTGACCAATTCAAAATCATCTTTTGAAATTTTAATTTCTGGAAATGTATTATCTACTTTTTTCAGGAGCTTAAGAGCCTTATTCGCATTTCTAGCTAAATTTTTAGCATTAGCTAAAAAATCTTTATAAACAGCAACACAATAAATTTTGGATTTTAAACTTAGTAATTTACAACCAGCCACTAAACCTGCTGCTGTACCTGTTGTTCCTCCTGCAACAAATATTACATCAGGTTCAAGGATAATCTTTTTATCAATTTGCTCTTTTAACTCCAATACAGCTTCAATAAAACCTACAGTTCCTAAGGGAGTTCCTCTACCAAATAGAGGCGTCCCCCCTGGAAGTATAAAATCATATTTTCTATGAAAAATCCAAAAAAACAGTGCCTTGATAAAACACCTCACATCCGTTTTACTTAGGTGCAATTTCGCTCCAAAATGGTTAAATAACAATAAAGATTCTTGTACATGCTTTGTAAGCGGCTGTTTGTAGAGAAATAAGTTACATTTTATGGGAGGATTAAAGCTACTGCATATAATAGTAGTCGCTAAGCCATGATGTGTTCCAATTCCTCCATATGTCACAATAGCTTTTTTATTCTTCCTTTTAAGAGCATTAGCAAATATGAACTCAAACTTCCGGAGTTTATTTCCGCCATATGTTTCATGATTTTTATCATCTCGTTTGATGTAAATCTGACCAGGCTTTAAATTAAAATAATTTTCTAAATTAGATAATCTCTCTACTGGAGTAGGGCGATTTGTTAAAAAAGGAATCCAAGGAACTTTCTCTTTTAATTTTGGATATATTCTAAATAAGTATGGCTCTCTTCTAACCATAATAAATAATATTTTGAATTAAAGAAAAATCTTACAGAATTTAGTCACTCATATTTTTAACTTAAAATAAATCCATTTCCTTCTTGTTCTATCACATCATATGCAATAAATTTATCAAAATGCTTTTTAATCATTATTAATTCAGCGATTATTTCATACTCTTTAAACTGACTGTAATATTTATAAATCAAATTTCTATTCTTAAAATCTATTAATTCCTTTGGTGAACTTTCGGAAAGATGAGATAATAATCGCTCATCTCGTTTATAAATAATTGATTTATATTTATTTAATTCTTGTATAATCTTTTTATCCCCTTCAATTATATTTCTATGCCCCGTAACAGCTATGTTAATTTTATACTGCTTCAATTTTTCTATCGATTTCTCAAAATCAATTAGATTTGAATCAATACCAGCATAAAATACAAAATTTGTTAAATCAATATCTGCGAGGAAGGCTATTTGAGAGTTTAATTCAATAAATGCACAATGGCCCGCTGTATGGCCAGGAGTATGTATTACTTTTAGTTCATAATCATCATCAATGTGTAATACTTCATTATCCTCTATTACTTTATCAATCTTTGAGTTTCTTAGCTTGAAACCTTCCATAAGCCAATCAAACTCTTCTTCTGCTGGTGTATTTGCAATTCCATAGAATTCATTAAATTTATTAACATTTTCTATTAAATATTTGTCCATTGAATGGATAAAGAATCTACAATCTGATACTATTCTATTACCTGATGTATGATCCTCATGCCAATGCGAAAGTAAGATATTATTTATAGAGTAAAGCCTTTTGAGTCTCCGTAAAAGTCTAGTTGAAACTCCTGTATCTATAAGAAAATCGCCAATAAGCATGGAGTTAGAATAAGGATATTTACCATCTCTAGCCCCTTTTATAAATAGAATTTTTTTAAACTCATCTGAAAGAGGTTGAATAAAATCATCCATTGCAACTAAATTAAATTATAGTACTTTTTAATAATTTTTTAAAAATATATAGTTAAGATAATAATATTCGAAGGGTTAATAGAAATGTATTATTATTGTCCTAATTGTGCTTCAATGAAAATGCCAAAACCATTAAATTATTTTCCTCCTAAAACAGTCAAATGTCTAAATTGTGGCTATATTAATACTGAAAATAAGTTTATAAAAGAACATATGAAAAAGTCCACATTACTGAATTATAGTCATTGAAGCTCCATATTTTCTTTTTTTTCTAATCATTATTCATAAATTTCATGTTTCTAATAGTAAAATCCATTATCACATAGTAGATAACATACTAAAAAGGATAAAAAGAAAATTAAATACTTTAAAATTATTTCAAAGCATAATAGCACCGTTTGGGAGAAAATACCTTTCCTTCCTCTCTAAGTTCTTTTATAATCTTAGACACTTCTTTAGATTCAATACCTGTTTGTTCAGCAATTTCACCAGGTCTTAAAGGTTTATTAGTACTTTTAAATACATCAAGAACTTTATCTTTATCAACCATAATAATATCTAACCTTTGATCGAATTTAATATTACCAATATTAATTATTGAAAATTATATCATTTCTCACATTAAAAATGTAAATAATCTTATATCTTTAGTCGATAAATCTGTAGTCTCTCTATCTAGTTTATACTGAACAATAATTATCCCATCTTTACATCAGCAATATGTTTTTTACCATCATTGAAAACTGGTAAGATATCATTATTCTGTATTTTGTTATCTAATCTTATCTCTGTTATTCCTTTAGATATTTGTTTCGGATTTTGGACTTTTATATCGTAAATTGCATTCCTGAAGTGCCGAATGACTCTAAATTTATACCATTTTTTTGGAATGCAGGGATCTATCTTTAGTCCATGAAATTCTGGTCGTATCCCTAGAATCCAATCAGTTGCACTTTTCAATGTCCATGAAGCTGTTCCTGTAAGCCATGAGTTTTTTGCAGCTCCAAATTTTGGATGATCATTACCTGTAATCATTTGAGAAAAGATATAAGGTTCAGTTAGATGAATTTCTGCAATTTTATTTTTACTTGTAGGAGCAATTTTTTTAAAATATTCATAAGCAATGTCACCTCGTCCTAATATGCACTCAGCAATTTCTGCCCAAGGATTAGTATGACAAAAGATGCTACCATTTTCTTTAAGACCAGGTGGAAATGTAGATATTCCCCCTAAATTAGGATAGAATCGGCTATAAGGAGGATGTAATAATTTAATTCCATAGTTAGTATTAAGATAATCTCTTACAGAATCCATACATTGTATACCTCGATCTAGTGATGTAACTTTACTAATGACAGCCCATGACTGAGTATTTAGAAAAATTTTCCCTTCTTTATTCTTCCGACTACCTATTACTTCTCCATTATCATCAAAAGCACGTATATACCATTCTCCATCCCATGCTTTTTCATTTACAAGGGTTTTGATTTTGTTAGCTAAGTTATAATATTCTATAGAATTATTTTTTTGACTGAATTCTTTTGCAATTTCTTCCATATCTAATAATGCATTATGGTACATCATAGCAACCATTACGCTTTCTCCTTGATTGTTAGGTCCATGAAGATGAAGTGTATCATTCCAATCAGCTGAACCTATCAGAGGAAACCCGTGTGAACCAGTATTATTATTTGTGAATTCTATTGCTCTTTTCAAATGTTCATATAATGTATCAAAAGATCCTTCAACATATTTTACATTTTCTTCTAAAATTGACATATCTCCTGTTTCTTTTAAATAATTACTAACGGCAAATATTAACCATAAGTGATCATCTCCAAAGAATTTCAAATTCGGATTAACATAATCAGGAAAATCTCCTTTACCTGTTAAAGGAAAATAAAGATGATAGACTTTCCCACTTTCGAATTGATTTTTAGCAAGTTCTATCAACCGATCATGAACCTTATTTGCAAGTCTATGACAAACAGCTAGTGTATCTTGATTGCTATCACGAAAACCTAAACCTCTTCCAATACCTGTTTCATAAAAAGAAACATAACGAGCCCAATCAAAAGTTATTTTGCATTGATATTGATTCCATATATTGATAATAGAATTGAAATCTTGATCTGGAGTGTCGGCAACAAGGTTCTGAAGATAATTATCCCAAACCTCCTTCAATCTCAATAACTCAATATTCACATTTTCGACATTCCTATACTTCTGGATTAATTTTGTTACTTGTGTTTTTTCTTTTACAACTCCTAAAGTAAAGATAATTTCTTTAGTTTCATTTGGATTCAATATAACTATATTGCATGTAGCAGCAATAGGATTTCCTCCAAGGGCTTGAGAATTGCTACATGTACCTTTTTCAACACATATAGGATTTGCTTCAGAACGATAATGTCCTATAAATGCTTCACGATCGCAGTCATGACTAGTTAAATTACCATTTGAACAGAAAAATGCGATATATGTAGATTGATCGAATAAATGATAAAATATTGTCTTATTATCTTCAGAATATTTGGAAACAGCAACATTTTGAATATATTGAAGATCTCTTTGATCTGAAACAGCATTCCATAGACAAAACTCTGCATATGAGAATATTTTTAAATTTTTTCTTTCTGAGGATTTATTGTGGACTTTAAAAAACCAGATCTCTACATCATCTTCAACAGGTACAAAGTATAGAATCTCCGCATGAATTCCTTGAAATGATGATGAAACTTTTGTGTAGCCTAACCCATGTCGACATTCATAATGATCTAATTTTTTTATAACAGGTTGCCATGTAGGAGACCAATATTCGGAATCTTCGTTGCCTTTAATATAAATGTATCTTCCTGGTCTGTCGACAGGTAAATTATTATACCGATATCGAAGAATTCTCAGATCTTTTGGATCTATGTAAAAACTATAACCTCCTCCTGTATTAGAGATCATAGCACAATACTTACCATTACTTAAGTAATTAATCCATGGAAGAGGAGTATCTGGTCTTGTAATTACATACTCTCTCTGTTCATCATCAAAATATCCGAATATCATTTATGATCACTCTATACTATATTTT
>JBHLNK010000070.1:0-20368 GCA_048941625.1 Promethearchaeota archaeon
CTACAATTATCCTGATAATCTTTTTTCAATACGGTGTAGCTGACATTTGGATTGTGTATTTTTTTATAAGTCTTCGAAGCATATTTCAAGCTTTTCATTTACCTACGGTTAATGCGATAATTCCTGTGATGGTTCCAAGAGATAAATTATCAAGGATCAATGGAATTAATTTTTTATTCACTGGAGTAGTCCAACTTTTAGCACCTCTTATTGGAGCAATAATGTTGATTTTCTTTTCGGTATATATGATATTTTGGGTGGATGTGATTACTTACTTTATAGCATTGATTCCATTATTATTAATAAAAATCCCTTCAGTTAAACAGGTTAAGCCAACACAAGAAAAAACTGAGAAAAATTCATTTCTCAAGGATTTTAGATTAGGCGTTAAAACATTGAGAATAATTCCAGGATTAGTGATTATGGTTATTTTATCAATGCTATTAAATTTTCTAATCCAACCAGTTAACGCTCTTATGAGTCTCTTTATTCTTAATGATCATGGAGGGGGTCCAGAACATATAGCTTTAGCAGAAATGCTTTTTACAGGAGGAATGATTTGTGGAGCGGTTATTACATCAATTAAAAAGGAGTGGAAAAATAAACTTCGAGTAATATTTATTAGTATCGTAATAGCTTTAATTGGATATATGACTTTCGCAATAGCTCCTCGAGGAAATTATATTATTATGGGTTTAGGTGGAATTATTTTAGGTTTTAATTTGCCCATTATAAATGCACTTTATCAGACATTTTTGCAGACTACTGTACCTCATGATAAATTAGGGAGAGTTACTTCCATTGATTCTACTTTATCTTCAGCAATATCACCCATAGGTTCACTTATTGCGGGACCATTAGCATTATTTCTAGGTATTCCGATGTTGTTTTTCTTTTGTGGATTCCTTGGAGTTATTTGTACCTTAGGGTTCTGGACATTTACAGGTATTAGAAGGGTTGATGTTGATAGTAAAGAAGCTCTTGAACGAATAAATGGTCAAATTGAAGAAATAACTATCTAATTTTTTTTTAATTTTAAATCAAATTAAGGTGATAAAAATTACAGAAAATTTAGTAAATAATCAAACATTCAGAAATTATATATTTTTTTGGATTGGGCAATTATCTTCAGTATTAGGATCATCTATCTCTCACTTTGTTATAATTTGGTGGATTACAGAGATAACAGGAAGCACAACCATTTTGTCTTTAGCAAGTTTTTTTTATGTTTTGCCTATGACAATAGTAGTTACCTTAACTGGCGTTATAATAGATAGATGGAATCGAAAGTCTATTATAGTAATTGTAGATTCACTTCAAGCCTATGTTATGTTAATTGTAATAATTATATTCAATTTTGGGGTGGCAGAACCAATATTAATAGTTGGTATCATGAGCTTATTTGGAATATTTCAAGGTTTTCACATTCCTACGGTTAGTGCAATTGTTCCTACTATGGTTCCCAAAGATAAATTAAGCAGAATGAACGGTATTAATTTCCTTTTTAGAGGATTCATTCAGATAATTGGACCTATAGTTGGTGCTATTTTTCTCTCGTTTCTCCCAATAGGTATAATACTTTGGTTTGACCCTATTACATTCATTATGGCATTGATTCCATTATTGCTTATTAAAATACCCAAAGTTAATGGGGAAGCATCTCCATCTAAAAAAAGAAAATTTATTGAGGATTTCAAACTTGGTTTTCGTACATTAAAATTAATTCCTATTGTTCTAATGATGCTTATTGTATCAATGTTTGTAAATTTTCTGTTAGTTCCGACCAATATTTTCATGCCTTATTTTATTCTATATAATCATTCAGGAAATCCGACAAATTTAGCATTTGTGATAGCATTTATGAATGGAGGAATACTCTTAGGTTCTTTTGTCACATCTATTAAAAAAGAATGGAAACACACTACTTCCATATATTTTGCGGGAGAATTTGTGTTAATGTTAACGATGGGCCTTATAGCCTTGACACCATATAGATTATTTTTAATGATGGGTATTAGTTTCATTATTTTTGGTTTTACAATACCAATTCTGAATACAATTTATCTGACAATTATGCAGTTAAAAGTACCTGCAGATAAAATGGGACGATTATCTTCTATTGATTGGGCTTTATCAATGGCTATAACGCCCATTGGGACAATAATTTCGGGACCTTTAGCTGAAATATTTGGAGTGACGAACATATTTCTCTCTTTTTCAATTATTGGAATGATAATTGTAGTTACACTATGGTGGATTACCCATATTCGAATAAATATAGTAAACAAAGATGAATCACCTGAAAAGGCAATTGGAGTTACTGAGTTAGTAGCGGAATAATAAAAAAATACCTTATTAGAAATTATTGTCGTTATTTTTTGGAGTCATCATTCCATAGTGAAAGTCTCAGATTATTTCTCTTTTAATAATCCTCATCCAAAATTTTTTCATGTTTATTAAGCCATTCTAACAAAGCTTTACTTTTTTTTGGAAAAAGATTTAAAATAGTTTCTTTTGTTGCTTTCCTTACTTCATTATTTTCATCTGAAAGTAAACAACTTTCAAGAACTTTAAAAGCATTATTACTATTCAGATCTAATTCTTTAAAAGCAAAAATACTAATTATTCTAATTTCAGGATCTTCATTATTTTCTAAGAAATAATTTAATAACTCAACTGCTTGAATTTTATCCATTTGCTTGGTTGTTACATATTCATAAATTTTAGCTACTGAGAGTTCTTTATTCACATATTCTAAAGCATCTTGATAAAGTGGACTTTCCAAAGATACATTCCCTTTTCTAATCAAGTCAAATGGACACGTATGATTTTCTGGCAATCTATGTTTACTACAAAAAGTCATTCCACAAAATTTACAACGATAAGGAAAACCTTGTATCTCAATCCTACATTGATAACAAACGGGCATTTCTACTTTTTAATAATTTCTATAAATTAAAGAATAATCTGATATATACATAATTACTAATCGAATGTTTAAATATGACTCTTTTTTAAGAATAAATATAATAAATTATATTCTTTATAATGCGGAAAGAGAAATCCTTTCTGTTAACTCTAGCCAAGAGTATAAATCAAGAAATATTAATAGAAGAACTTTTTCATTCTAAAGGTATTAAGGAAGAGAATATTTTAAGCAAGTACAGGAGAAAAAAAAGGATAATAAAAATTAAAATCTTATTCACCAAAATTTTCTATTCTATAATCTTTGGAATTCTACCTGTTATTCCTCTCTTTACTTATTTTGAAATTCAAAATCAATTTATTAACGACGGATTAAATCTGAGTATCGTAATATTTGGAAGTAATTTACTGTATTCATTCTTCTTTATTATGCAATTTCTAAATATTATTTTCATGGGAATGATTGAGATAAGTCTAATTCTGTCAAAAAATCTGTTTTTTTGGTTAGAAACTTTACCCATATCTGCTAAAAGTTTAAAAAAGTTAAAGATACTAACAATTTTTCATAGTTTTGATATACCCATAATAATTATAACATTTGCATTTCCAACAGTAATTCTTATTGGTACGTTCAATATCCTTCTTTTTTTTATGAGCTTGGGCTTATCAATTCTACAAGTTATATTTTCTTTTAATGTCCTAATTCTTCTTGGAAATAGATTAAATAAGTCGTTAGATATAAACATAAGTTCCAGAAAAACTCTAATAATTAGGTTAGTCAACATTTTCGGCTTTTTAATCCTATTTTTTGGAAGTCTATTTTTTGTACAATGGGCGATTACTTCAATAGATACTTTTTTTACTTTTTCTCTAGTTCAAGAGCATCCTGCATATGTTAATCTTGTCTTATGCACCATTCCATATCCTTTTTCCCCTAGCTATTTCATTTCCTTCTTTTCAATTACAAACCAAATTCATATTCATTATTGGATTGGTTTAGTATGCGGTTTAGGACTTTTTATCATATTTAACTACTGGTTATCAAGAAAGTCTTTAAAAATACTTGATACAGCAATATCTTCTAAGAGAGACAGCCTTATTAAATATGCAGAAAAGAAAGAATTCTTTAAAATTGAAATAAATGTAAAAATTACGAAACCTGTTTTAGCTTATTTTCTAAAGGACTTCAAAATTATAATAAGAAATTTAAAAGCATTCTTATCAGTCATAACACCTATAATTATTTCATTTGTTTTTACCTATACATTTAATTTTACCGTTTTAGGTGTTCAACCGAGTTATACAACTGAAGTTTTTTATAATTGGTCAGTTATATTGGCATTCCAGCCAGTTATATGCGGTATGATAATATATAATTTAATCAATATTGAGAAGGGTGGAGAATCAATATTGGTTTCACTTCCAATTAGTCCAAAAGATCAAGCAAAATCAAAATTATACTATTTTTTAGTGATTCAGACAATCGCAATCATCGGACCCTACTTAATATATATTTTTGAATCAAATTTTGTTGATCTATTTATTTCTATAATAATTTCTTTACCCTTTTCGTGGATAATTCTTATTTCTATGTTTGAACTCTATATTTACTCTTTTGGAAGAAAGAAATATAGATTTGTACTTGAACCTGTAAATCCTAAAAACCAATTTTCAAAATGGGCTTTCATTTATCTGGCAGAATACTGTTTTTACATATTTATTGTATCTTTAGGGATGGTTCTGAATTATAAAAGAGAATTGTTTTATCTGATTAATTTTATTGTTGATATCTTTGTTTGTTTAGGATTAGTATATATCATGTTTAAAAGTATGTTTGCTCCTGTATTAAAACCAAAAAAAGTCAAACCAAAACTCAGAGAATTAAATAAAATAGATTTAAAGTCACTCAAAACTGAAATTTATCTGAAAAAAGTAAAGTTTTCTAAGTATAAGTCCTTATTTTTTATTAAACAACCATGGATATCAATTTCAATCGTATTAATTTCTAATTTTCTTTTTGTTCTTTCAATAAATCTTTACATATTTTTTTTATTTCAATTAATATTTTTTATAAATTATACCGTGATTTTTTGGTTATTTGTCGTTCCTAATTTAATCTGCATCTTTATAAGGATTAGATTTATACCAAGAGGTTCTTATAAAAAATCCAAAAAAGCTTATAAAATAATAAAATTTGTCATATATGGTATAATTGGGGCAGTCATCGTAATTGCTTTACATTTTTTCTTTGTTTTTGTTTTTTCAATACCTTATCCAGCTCATTATTATCAGTATTTCTTATATTATCTAGGTTTGAACACTTACAAATTTTTAATAATAATTACTTATGTTTTGTGGTATGAAATTCTTTTTCGGGGAATTATTTTACCTATACTTTTATCAAAGTATAGGAAACCTATTGCTGCAATATTAAATACATGTATTTTCTTTCTTTATAATCTAACTTCAATAATATTTTTCTATATTTGGTATGGAACTATGGTGAGTCAAATTTTCTTTATAATTTTTATGATTTTAATCTATACACTAATTATAAATGGTACGTTATCGGTTCTAAGTATTTGGCAAAAAAATATCTATTCTGGAATCATTACACATATAATTACTATATTTTTCGGGATTCTACCATATTTTTATTCGGGATTATTTCTTCTTTTTCCTTTTTTCAGTTAAAAAAAATTAGTTGTTGATCTATTTTATATGGAAATAATTACGGGAAAAAGTATAAGACTAACTTATTGTATAGAAAATTGACACTCCTTCAATTATGAATTAAATCTTAGATCATATCATATGTTCTAATCTATCAATAATATCATTTTGAATCGGAGTTCCAAGATCAATAAAGGTTGCATTATATCCTCCTACTTTTACAATGAGATCAGGATATTTTTCAGGTTGTTTTTGAGCATCCCGTAAAGTTTCAGTTGATACAGCATTTGGTTGTATTTGCATTCCTCCTTTGTTAAAATAACCTTTTAAAAGATAATAAAACTTCTCAATGTTTTCTTCATTCATTAAATTTTGAGGATGAATTCGGATATTTAAGGCAACTCCATTTGTCGCATTTTGATAGTTCAATTTTGCTACAGAATTTAAGATAGCTGTAAGTCCATTTTTCTCAACCTTATTTACAGGAGATAGACTGTTTGAGATTGCTTCCATAGCCTTTCTTCCATCTGCGCTTGGTTGAGTAAAAAAACCTTCCATTACATGAATTCCCATAGAATATGCTCCTGCGCTATATCTTCCCCCTCTAACTGGTTGATATTGAGCAACCATGGTACTAAATAAATTCCATAATTCATTAGCCAAGGAATCAATAGTTTCACTGTCATTTCCCCATTTATGATATTTATTTATTAATTTTTGACGAAATTCTTCTTTTCCTTCGAAATTTGAATTTAATATTTTAATCAAGTCTGGTAAGGAAATTAATTTTTCGTCATAAACAACCTTTTTAAGATTATATAATGAATCAACTAAAGTAGCAAACCCATATGCAGTAATTGAAGAAAAATTGTATTTAGCACCTCCACATACATAATCAGTTCCATTTTCCATACATCCTTCAAGTTGAGCGGAAATGAATGGATGTTGAAGGTATCTCATTGCTTCAATATCTCCAATTTGAGCAATTTCTACAGATTTTTCTATATTATGTTTTAATTGTTGTTTAAATGCATCATAGAATTCATTGTAAGTAGTAAAATTCGCAGCATCACCTGTTTGTAATCCATCGACCATTTTTGTTAAGTTACTATAGCCATTATTTAAAACTAATTCAAGGATACCAGGAAGATTCATAAACATACGCCCTGTAGCAGCAAAACTATTTCCTTGACCAGAAGGTTCGACACAACCAATAATTACATAATTTCTTGCATCTTCCAATGAATATCCTGCTTTAACTAATGCAGGAATATGGACATCATCATTATAAAATGCAATACCTGAGGTTGATCTGAGAACTTTTATTGCTTCTTTTATAAATTCTTTTGGTGTATTTTTATGGATTCTGATTGATAGATCCGTAGTAAATACTTTAACTTGTTTATAAGCTTCAAGAAAAAGGTAAGATAATTCATTTGTTGCATCAACTCCATTTATATCCATCCCAGAAATTGTAATCGTTTGAGTGTTTTGCCCAAGAGCATTAGCAACCATCGTAAAATCAGTTGGTAATAACGTTAAATTCCACGTCAATTTTAGATTCAGCTCCTCAATCAATTTTAATGCAAAATGAGGTGTAATTTTATTTGATGATATATCTTCTTGGTAATATGGCCATAAAATTTGATCTAGTCTTCCAAGAGCAAGAACACTGCGTTGGTAAATGATATTTGCAATATTTTGAGAAAAATTTATAAATTGAACTGCTTCATAAAAAGTCTCTGGGGGATATTCAGTAAATTTTTGCATCATCTCTGCAATAATTTTAAGTTCTGATCTTCTAGAATCATTTTCCTCTTTTTCTGCTAAGTTGAATGCTAAAACAGAATATCTCTGACAGAATTCGATAGCAGCCATATAATAAATTTTAATAGCTTCATAGAAATTGTTTTTATCTTGGAAATTTTGATCAGTTTTATCTAGTTTTTGTTGAAAGAATTCTGCTTCCTCAATAATACCTTTATAACCAAATTTCAATAGCTTTTCATATCCAGCACATATATGCCCTTCAGTAGTTCCCTGATGTATGGCAATATTAGGTGCTAGAGATGCTATTTTTCCGTCTCCTGTTATTAAACCTTCTTTTAACAACCGCTTATTTATCCTATCAGCTACAAGTGAGCGATCTTTCCAGAATGGAATAATATCTAATAATTCATCACGATCTTCATCCGTAATAAAAAATGGCTGTAGTTTTCTTCTAGCAAGCTTTTTGTACGTACTAAGTTTATCTAAACTATTATCATATCTAAGAATATCAAGATTAATTTTTTCTGCTAAATTTTTACTTGTTTCATTTCCTACTAATAACTCATCTTCCCTGATGAAAATAGTCATGTTTTTTAAAGTGTGGGCTACTGCTTTAGCCCGTTTTATAACTTCTGGCTCATTAGTAAATTGCTTGTAAATTTCCGTAAAAAATCTCATTCGTTCAATGCATATTTCATATTTACTGGATAGCAAATTATTTTTTAGCTTAGTAATTCTATCTGATGATGCTTCAACTATCACACTCTAATCCTCATATTGAATAATAAATTAATTAAAATAATTTGAAAGCTAATTACTATTTATAATTAATGATTCAATAAATTAATTGAAATTTAGGTAAATTCTATCATAGTAAAGTTATATGAATTTAAAGAAATGTCATACCCTAACTTTCCAAATAAATATCAAGAAAAATCTTTATCAACTGCTGAAAGATTTTGGAACTATAAAAGAAAAATAGGAAGAATTCCTAAAATTGAGCCTCCTAAGGGTGTTATTGTTTGTTATTCAACCCGACTTCTTAATTATATAATAAAAAATCATTCAGCTAAAAAAGTTGATTTTGTTTTTGGAGATTATTTCTATCTATTAGAGGAAGAGGGTCAGCAAATAGGATTATGTGGTGGATTTGGTGTTGGTGCACCTATGGTTGGAATTTTACTGGAAGAACTAAATGAATTTGGCGTAAAATCGTTTCTATCAATAGGAACAGCAGGAGCTCTCCAAAAGGAATTGAAATTGGGAAGTTTAGTAATCTGTGATAGGGCAATCCGCGATGAAGGTACATCGCATCACTACTTAGAATTTGAAAAGTATTCATATGCATCACAAAAAATAACAAAAAAACTTTGTGAAGTTATGGAAAAATTAAATCTAGAGTATAATATTGGAACTACTTGGACCACCGATGCTCCATATCGTGAAACTTACTCTGAAATCGCGAAATATAAGAAAGAACGTGTGTTGACAGTGGATATGGAAGCTTCAGCTATTTTTGCTGTAGCGCAATATTTAGGAGTGGATACAGGAGTAATTTTTACAATAAGTGATTATTTAGGTGAAGATGATTGGGAATTGCATTTTTATTTAACTGAAGAATTTTTGCATATATTGTTTCTAATAGCAAAAGAAACCATTAATTCTCTTTAATAATTAATTATAATTAAATATAAAAAATTTGATTTTAAATGAATTTTGAAACAATTAAATTCAATCTAAGAGAAGATGGGATTGGTATATTAACCTTAAATAGACCAGATAAATTAAATGCGTTGAATTTTCAAATGATTGAAGATTTGCATTCAATATTGGATAATTTAATGACGAATCTAGATTGTCGGGTCCTTATTATAAAAGCAGAAGGTAATTCTTTTTGTGCTGGCTTGGATCTAAAAGAGTCTACTGTTCTTCAGTCCAAAAAGAAACCTGAGGAACTTAAAGAAAAATTCTTCTTTATGAAAGCTCCAGAAAAGGATATAATTAAGGCAAAGATATATGCACAAGCAAGAGCTAGTCAATTAATAGTCAAAATGAGGAGAATTAGTCAACCTATTATAGCTATTATACAAGGTCCAGCCACAGGAGCGGGATTCACAATAGTATTAGCCGCAGATATAAGAATTGCTGGACAAAAGGCTAAATTAGCAAACTCTTTTATTAATGTTGGATTTTCTGGTTCTGATCTAGCAAGTAGTTATCACCTACCTCGCTTAATAGGAATGTCTCGTGCTGCTGAAATATTATATACTGGGCGATTTATTTATGCTCAAGAAGCCAAAGAGATTGGGCTTATTTTAGATGTGATAGCTGGAGATGAATCTAAGTTATTTCAAGCAGCAATTGATATAGCGGAAAATTTACTTACTAAAAGCCCGCTTGGTCTTAGAATGACAAAAGAAGCAATAAATATTTCTCTTGATTCCCCTAGTTTGGAAACAATAATGCAAATTGAAAATCGTACACAAATGTTATGTTCTACATCTACCGATCTTTTAGAAGGAATTAATGCTTTTTTTGAAAAAAGAAAGCCAAAATATCCAAAATCTTAATGAACTGAATTGGATGTGAAAAAATATGGAATTTAAAACCATCAAATTTGAATTACTTGAAAATGGGATAGGTATTTTAACTTTAAATAGACCTGAAAAGCTAAATGCAATCTCGTTTCAAATGGAAGAAGACATACATAAAATATTAGATCAACTAATGGTAAACTTGGAATGTCGAGTCTTAATCATAAGAGGGGAGGGAAGAGCTTTCTCAGCGGGAACCGATTTACAGGAAGGTTTGATTTTAAATTCGAAGAAAATGCCTGAAGGTTATGATAAATTTTATTATTTAGAAGTTGGAGAACCAATTAAAAGAAAAATATATCATCAATGGCGTATTACTGCAATAATAAAAAAAATGAGAAAGATTCCTCAGCCAATTATAGCTGCTTTACATGGTTCAATAGCAGGAGGAGGATTTGGATTCGCAATGGCTTCAGATATAAGAATTGCGAGTGAAGACGCTAACTTTATTAATGCCTCTATTAATATTGGGTTAACAGGAGCTGATATGGGAAGTAGTTTCTTCCTTCCACGTCTTATTAATCTTTCTAGAGCTGCTGAAATAATTTATAGTGGAAGAAATGTTTCTGGGAAAGAAGCTGAAAAGATTGGATTTATTTCGAAAGTTGTAGACAAGAAAGATTTATTGAATGAAGCTATAAAATTGGCTGAGGATTTATTAGCAAAAAGTCCTCTAGGTCTACGTATGACAAAAGAGGCCATTAACTTATCATTGGATTCTCCAAGTTTGAATAATATCTTACAATTAGAAAATAGCTCAATTGTATTAACATTTTCCTCAATAGACGTAAATGAAGCAGCAGGAGCATTTTTTAGCAAGAAAAAACCTAATTATCCATTAAAATAAAAATATAAGGTGAGTAAGATTGAGAATAAAATATTTTACTCTTTATTTGTATTTCTTATTATTTTAATAATATCATCGATTTTTCTTATTCAAGAGCAATTATGGATTTTAGTTCCTTCCTTTGTAATCTTATATCCTATGCCTTATTTTTTCGGAATTATGGAGACTATAAAAAACAAAGCAGTAAATAATGTCTTTTAAACAACAATTTTAATATCTTAACCTGGCATATGTTTGTTGATTTTAAAAAGAATAATAGCCTTATTACTGTGAATTTTCCAAAAGATTGGGATTTATATGATATGTGGTCTTTGATATATACACTCAATAATTTAGAGAATCAAGTCTTTTAAAAAATCCATCGAAAATTCCAGAAAAAGCTCTACTCAAAGATAAGTCTATATAATAAATTTTTTAGAAGCTGGTCCCATTCTAGAAGTATACAAACAGCAATGTGATCATATTGTTCTAATGAAAACTATAAAAAAGTTTCTTTATCCTAGCAATAATAAGATATTAAATCTAAATAGAGATTGTTGAATTCAACCCAAATAAGTTGATGTTTTTATGAAAATCATTTCTTTTATTTCCTACTTTGGTTTATAAAAGGTTAAATTAGGTATCAATTGTTTTAATAATTCTTTTAATTCATTAATTTTTTTATTTCCCTTATCAAATTGAGTTTGAAAACCAATTGAGTATATATTCTCATCTTTCGTATCAAGATGAAGGATATAAATTAGCTGATGTCTAGTAGTATATGCGTTTTCTATGTTTTGAATAGGAATTTCAAATTTAATAGGTTTTGTAGTTTTTGTCCCTATTAGATAACTTGGATTATTATCAAGAATTAAGTAATTTTCCGTAAGTGTAACTTCTCCATTCAAAAAATTACCCATCCACTTTTTTTCAAGAGGACCTTTAAAGAACTTTCCACTCGAACAAAATAAATTATTCATAATTTAATTAATTTTTTCCAAATATATTTTAAAATTCCTATTTTAAAGATGAATAGCATCCGAATTATTAAAGGTTTTTTCATGAACAGTGAATAAATATCAAGATAAATTAATTCCCAAAATTATAAAAAAAAGTTTAAAATATTAATAACCTGGTTAGAGTTTTTATAGAGATTATGGATTTATGTATCTTTAACTAGGAACTAATTTCTTCAATAATTTTATCATTTTTTTCACCTTGTATTTTCCCATATCAAAATCAGTAGCAAAACTGATTGTATATATGCTAGAATCCTTCATAACCACTTGAATTAGATTTAATAACCAATGTTTACTAATGGATACACTTTCCATATTTTGAATGGGTAATTCATACTTAATTGCAGTACTATTCTTTGCTCCTATCATATATGTAGGATTATTATCAAGAATTAAGCTATTATCCATTAGTGTAATTTCACCATTGACACATTTTTTCATCCACTCTTTTTCAACAGGACCTTTATAGAACTTTCCATTTGAGCTAAATAATACATTCATAATTTGTCTCTTACTTTGATAAGTATTGAATAATTTTTGATTTAAATGAAAATAAGATCCTATTTATTAAAGGTTTTTTATGAACCAGAATTACAACGATCTTAGTTATATATTTCAAAATGGGAGAGAGAACACAAATGGTAAGATAAATGATAAAATAAAACTAAAAAAAAAAGGAAATATTAATTAATTAACTAGTTTGAGCTTTTAATAAGACTTCTTCTATAGCATTTAGAATTTGCTCTTTTCTTGAGTTATAACTATCTGCAGTCTCTGATTTTTCTTTTTTGGGTATAACTTCAAATGTTAGCACTTCTTCTTTTTCTTTACCCTTCTTTGTTTGGTACCTAATAGTTACTGTGTAAGAAATGCTTTTATTTGACTTTTTTATATTATATGCGTCCATAACAGGGTAATTATAAGGGAAAATAGCTAAAGCATCTTCAGTAAACTTATCTCCTAGAGCCGCTATTAGTGCCTTTTTAATAGCATTTCTTTGAGCCTCTCGACGCATTTCTACAGCTACACCTACAAGGCTTTTTGGACCCATTCCTGGTGCGCTTTTACCTTTTTCTTCTAAAAAGCCATCACCCAAAATTCTAAATTTAGTCAAATAAAGAAATCCTGTTAATTTTGCTTTGGGTAATTTAAAGACACCTCTAAAAGATGTCAGTAATTTTTCTACTTCACTAAAGGCATAGTTATCAAGAAAATATTTATCCATTTCATGTAATGCTGTGGCAGAGATTATTTTTGAAGCCTCATTTTTAATTCTAAAATAACAATTGCGAAAAAAATTAGCACTGTTATGTTTTATTAATTCTACTAGCAAATTATAAAAATCTCCTATGTTTTCTTTATTCTCTGTTAAAATTATTGCTAGGTTTTTTGACAACTTTTTAGCCTTATTTTTTGCTAAAAGATCTTTTAATTCTTCTAAACTTGGTATTAACTCCGGCAATTTTAACTCCTCATTTTTTCTTTCTTTATTTTTATTTTCTTAAAATAGGATTTCTATTTATAGAATCCATTTTGTTATACTTTGTCTTCAAATCTTCCTTCCTATCTTATTATAAGAATCTTTTTCCTCTTTGGATTTAATAAACTGTATGTATACTTTATTTGGATTGATTTGTTTAAGCATAATCCTTTCTTTTAATAGATTCAAATCTTTGTCACTATCAATAATTTGATGGTTATAAATAGCCACAAATTGATTTACATATTGATTTTCTATATAATTATAATTCTGGTTCAACCAAGTCTTATTCATTTCATGATTGGCGGACTGACTAGATTTCTGTTTTTTTGTTATAGCGAAATAAATTTGATTTGCAAATAGAATAGGTGAACATATAACTCCTGCAATAAAAAAACTAATAAAAACACAAACACCTCCTAAAAAACCTGTTGGACATAGTAGAACTGTCATAAGATATCCTACTCCACTTAAGACAAACCAAAATGTAAAAAATTTAATCCAAAAAGTACACGTGGTATATGCCATGCTTGAATTTCACCATCAATTTTATAAAAAAATTGATCTTGTTTTATTTTAATCTTTAATTGTTCTATTTATTTAAATTTTTTTGGAATTATTATATATAACTGCGTTCTAAAAGGCTAGATTTTTTATAAAATAGGAATAATAATATTTTATATTAAAAAGTGAGACAAAATGGAAGTAGTTAAAAAGAAACCTAAATTAAAACGTCGAGTATCATTATTAGCGCTTACAATTTATGGAGTAGGAAATATATTAGGTGCGGGTATCTATGGTCTAATAGGTTCAGTTGTAGAGATAACAGGGAATCTATCGTGGCTTTCCTTTATTTTAGCTGCTATAACTGGAGCATTTACAGGATTATCTTATGCTGAACTTTCTGCTATGTATCCTAAGAGTGCTGCTGAATTTGTATATACAGAAGAGGCATTTAAAAAGCGTATTTTATCGTTCAGTCTAGGATGGATAATCATTTTTTCAGGTGTTTTATCCGCATCCACGGTTTCATTAGTTTTTGGGGGGTATCTCTCTGATTTATTTAATACATCATCAATTATTCTTAAAATTTTCTTTGGAATTATTCTTGTAGTAATTCTTAGCGCAGTTAATATGATTGGAATTAAAACTTCAACACGAACCAATATTATATTTACTCTTATCGAAACTTCAGGTCTGGTTATTATTATCATATTAGGTTTTTTTGGTACTCAAAATCCTAATTATTTTACTTTGCCTTCAGGATCTTCAGCTTTGGTAATTTTTTCTGCTGTTGCCTTAGTATTTTTTGCTTTTATTGGATTCGAAGACATTGCTAACATTGCTGAAGAAGTAAAAGAGCCCCAAAAAAATCTCCCTAAAGCAATTATATATTCAATTATTATAACCACAATCTTATATTGTTTTGTTGCAATTTCTGTAGTTAGTGTTTTACCTTATTCTACCATTGCGGCTTCAGATGCACCTTTAAAAGAAGTAGCGGAAGCTGTATTAGGCTCCGCAGGAGGAATAATCTTATCATTAATTGCTTTGTTTGCAACAGCTAACACCGTCCTTATAATGTTGATAGTTACATCTCGAATGATGTATGGGATGGCACGTGATAAAGCACTTCCTGATGGTTTATGTAAAATCTCTCCAAAATATCGAACACCCTATATTTCTGTTTTATTAACAGCATGTTTTACCATTATTCCAATTTTCTTCGGAGACATTTCTATAGTTGCTCATGCTACAGTTTTTGGAGTATTGATTAACTTTTTCCTAGTTAATATTAGTTTGCTGGCTTTACGCAAAACTAAACCAGTTCAAGAGAGACCATTTGAATTAAAACCAAGTATTAAAGGATATCCTCTTATTGGAATATTAGGGGCGATAATATGTATTGCTCTATTATTTACTTTTAATTGGTTAACAGTTCTTATCCAAGCAATAATTATCATTGTTGGAATTGTTGTTTTTTATGGAATGAAATCAAAAATAGAAACAAAATCAATTAGATGAGAAATTTACAGTTTCTTTATATTGATGTAACCAACCATTTCATCACGTAAGAAAAGATTAAATCCCAAATCTAAACTTTTGTAGGGTTTTAGAAGGTTAAGTAAAAATTTATGTTGTGGTTTTGAGAATATTTCCTTAAACTTTTCACCGACACCTTCACGAAATTGATATTGTTGTAAAACAAAGTTTCCCTTAAAAGAAATATCATTAAGAAAATCTATTATTTCTTTAAGATCTGTAGGTTCTAAAAGATTTTCAACATAAGTTGTCCTAACTTCAAAATCGATGTTATTTCTTTGTTTTAAAAAATTAATTGTTTGAATAATTTTAGCAATATCAACATAAGTCTTTGTTATTTTTTCATATTTTTTAGGATTCAATGGTCCTTTAAGATCTAAAGCCACTCGATCAATATATGATATAATTTTTTGAATCATTTCAGGTTTATAACCATTAGTATCTACACTCAGATATTTACTAGTTTTTTGTTTAATTGCTTTACAAAGATCTATAAGATCATCTTGCAAAGTTGGTTCCCCTCCAGTAATACTTATACCGCTCACCAACAAATTGGAATTTATCTGATTGATTAGATAGTTGATTTCATAATCTCTCCCAACATTAGGATGCAAGAGATATTTATTATGGCAAAATCCACATTTAAAATTACAACCTACAGTGAAAAAAACCATACTTGGTCTTCCTGGAATATCTTTCGTTGAAATATCAAGAATTCCTCCTAATCTCATAATCAATCTAATATTCTTCTTTAATTAATGCTTCAACTAGATATAATGGTAAATTAAATGGTCCTGGAGATTCTAATTTTAAAGATGTGAGAGCCGCAGCAAATCTTAGTGAATCTTCAGGATTCTTGTTTAACCTAGAACCCAAATAACTAATAAAAGCAGTGTCTCCTCTCCCTGTTCTGCCTAAAAAACTTTTATTTTTCCAAGGGAATGTAAACATTGTTTTATTGATATAAACTGATACTCCTCTTTCATGTGTAATTAAAATTTCTTTTGGACCAAATGCTGCTAAATTTTTAGCAGCTTGATTTATATCATTAATTTCTGTCAATATTTTAGCTTCAGTTTGATCTAGTTTCAATACTTCAATATTAGAAATAATTTCTTTCCTTTCTTTTAATGAGAGACGAGAATAATACACATTTCCATGATCCCTAAATCTAATAAAACCTTGTATGTCAAGACAGACATTATTATATTTTTTTTTTAAATAGTCTAATAAATCTAAATTTATTTCTCCCGCAACTATAGATCCAATAACAAAGAATCTTGGCGGTGATTTAAATTCTGGAATTTCTTCCTTTTTGAACAAACCAGCAAATCCAAGAGGAATATAAGTTCTATATTCCATATTTTTTGATGAATAAATATTTTTTAGTCCGGAAGTTTCTTCAGATGGATAAGCATAGAAATTTATTCCATTCTTCTTGAAAATCTCAAGCATTTCATAATCAGATTCTTTCAATTTCGTAATCACTGAAATTTTAATTCCCATGTGGCTACCTGCTATTCCACCATAATAAACAGCACCACCTAATGAAATATAACTATTACCATCGATTTGAATAATATCACGCGTAAAGTGTCCTAATATAACTATATCTGGAGAATCACTATTCATAGATAGGAATATAAAACAAACATAGGATTAAGAAATTATTGAAAAAAAATATAAAGCTAAAATTTAATAAAAAAAGAGATTTATGACGGATTATTAATTTTCTTGTTCTTGTTGATACCTTCAATAAATGTTTCTAATATTCTTTCTTTTATCTTTGAATGATTTAAAGAAGGAATTTTATTTACTTGTTTAGTACTTCTTTCAATACTTTTTATAATATCTGAACTAATCTTATTTTGCATTTTTTTTTATCTTTAACCTCCAACTATAACCTAATCTTTATAAAATAACATTTAATTCTTATATTTAAACTTTCCCACTTTTTTCCCACTTATTCGAAATATCAAAAAAAAAAATAGAAAAATTAAAGCAAAATTTTAATATTTACCATTAGATAGGGTCTAATCAAAAGATTTTTTAAGCCTTCACAATTTTGTTAATTAACATTTTAATTAGGTATAGAATTGAATATGATATTTGAAGAATTAATTGGATTATTAAAAAAGAAGGGCTTTAAAGACACACTAGCAGTTCTCATTAAACAAAAAGACTACAGAACAGATAAACACACATTTTATAATGAGTTAAATAAATTTAGCTATTATAACTCATTTTTTCGGGTCAAAGAGGAACTGATAAAGAAAGGATTAATAGAGATAGAAAATACTTCGAAGGTCAAGTATATTAAACTTACCAACAAGGGTTTAGATGTTTACAATAAATTAAAAGACATCAATGACATGGTTAAAAATTAAAACCTCTATTTTTTTTAAATCTCTAAATTCTAAAAAAGGGAAATTTAATTGATCTTAAAAAGACTAATTGTAGGTCCTCTAGGGACGAATTCCTACCTTTTTGGTTCAACCAAAACCAATGAAATCGTTATTATAGATATTGGTGGAGACCCAGAGACTATTATCAATACTATAGAAAAGCTTGGAGTAAAGCCAATAAGTTTACTTTTAACTCATGGGCATTATGATCATACTCTTAAATTAGGAAAAATTTTACGGTATTTTAGTATTCCTCTAATGTTTAATAAAAAAGAATATGATTCTGGAATTTACAACACCAAACAAGCTGATAGATGGCTGAAAGAAGGCGACTCTATAAATATTGGAGAAATAACTTTAAATGTATTAGAAACTCCAGGTCACTCTCCAGGTGCGTTATCATATTATTCTAAAGATCCAAAAGAGTTTAATGGAAAACAGATTGATGGCGTTATTTTTACAGGAGATTTAATTTTTCGAGGAAGTATCGGTAGATCTGACCTAAGAGGCGGTAATCCTCAGGTTTTATTTTCAAGTATAAAAAACAAAATTATGTATCATCCTGAAATAACCGACAATTTTTTAATTTTACCTGGACACATGGACATCACGTCTGTAGGTGAAGAAAAAAAACTGAATATGTTTAAAAACTACTTCTTATAGACTTTTTTTTATTTTAAAGAAATATTAAACTTACAAATTAAGTAAGCTTTCACAAAATAGACGGATCTCAATATAATTGTGTAATAAATTTTAAAATGAAAAAGATATATTACTTAAGGATTATTAGAATGAGGTTCTCTTCAAGTGCAACCATAGTTTCACCTTTAGAGGTTTCAAGTCTTATGAAATTGAGATCTCCTTCTTTTAAAGCCTCAACTACTTGCCTACCCTTACCTATAAGTGAAGTAACATAGGCGGCTACACTTTCTGATAATTCTATTTCTAAATTTGAATCTATTGGTAATCCAGATGAATCACAAATAATAACACCACGTATACCTTCGCGTTCCTCGAAACGCCGAATTATATTTTTAACTTCCTGTCTGTTGATCATTGCTTTTCGTCAATTTTATAATATATTGTGATATTGATTATAATAAAATCAATTTTAATATTATAATAGATTTAAGGTTTTTAAAAATTTATATTTAAAAATCCTTTTTTAGAGAATTTGTGGTATAGTAGTTTTACATTTTTTCTTATTTATATATTTGATAAATTTAAATTGCTTAAACTCTATATTTAATCTATATATTTATTTAAGATAATTTATTAACCAATTTCAGAATTCAAATCTATGAAAATTAGTTTGTTAGGATAATATTATGGTAGATAAAAAAGCTTTAGAAAAGAAATTGGCAGAACTCATGGATATTGTACCTGAAACAGAAGGACTTATCGCCGCTGATGTCAATGGAAAGGTATTAATTGGTCAAACTTTAACAGATATGGATCATGCTAAAATCGCAAAAGCGTGTGCTGCAATTATTAAGGATTCAAATAATTTAGGAAAAGATATAGGGAAAGGTGAACTTAAAACCACAACCATTGAATTAGAGAAAGGATTTGCCGTATTAGTTGGTTCAGAAAAAACCGTGCTTATCGCTTTAGCAGGAGTAGATGGTAGAAGTTCACTCGCATTATTAAAGAGAAACCTAATATCGATATCTAACCTATAACTTTATCATTACTTTTTTTTAAAAGAAAAATGGAAAACAAATATAAAAATTAATTTATTCTTTAGGTTTTTTCTTAGTCTCTCCTAATCCACGCTCTTCTAATAGAGAATCTAAATCTACTTTTTCTTTTTCTGTTTCTTTTTTTGGTTCCTCTTTCTTTTTTATCGGTTTTTTTGCAGGTAATGGTTTTTTTAATTCAGAAACAGAAACATACCTTCCTCTACGTGGTTTCTTGGATACATCAACAACTGGTGTTTCTATTTTTTTCTGAGTTCTCCTGATAATAATAAATGCTAGAATGAAAATTAAAGCAATAGATCCTATTATTATAAGCATGAAATTATCAAATAATAAATCGAATATGGAAGGATCAAATACTCCATATGATACATCTTCAAAAACAACAATAGTTTCATTTGTTATGATATTTTGAGCAGTTATAGTAACTGTCATTCCTATGTTATAAAAATTTCTTAATGAAACCTCAACGATTATTATGGAACTTTCTCTGGGAGAAAACCAATTTAAAGTGTTATAATCTATCTGAACAATAGAATAAGCTTCGTTATGATCAAATTCTATAGATATATTATTTATCTTCAAGTTTGAATTTCCAATATTTATAAGTCTAATATTAAATGTACTTACTTTTCCCTTTATGATTTGAACTGCATTTGATGTAATAGAAATTGATAAATTATTGATTTGTTGAACAAACTCCACTGTAATATTCTTAGATATTCCATTAATCAAAGAATCTCCCTCCCAATTTAAGTTAATTAATATTTCATCTTCAAATTCAATAGTTTGAGTGTTGATTTGAAATATTGTTATACCCTTTGAGTCAGTAAAAGCAGAATCTATAAGAACCCAATTATCTTCAAAAAGATAACTGCATGATACATTTTTACCTATTAAAACATCTCCAAATTCAGTTGTTAAAGTAGAATT